>JBHLNY010000039.1:0-17588 GCA_048941065.1 Promethearchaeota archaeon | reverse complement strand
ATAGTTGACTCTCTTTTTTGAAAATCTCTTATAAAGTCCCAAACTACCCGTCTACTCTGTGGATCGAGCCCTGCGGTAGGTTCATCAAAAATTACTATTTCTGGATCATGAATCACTGCCATTAATACATTAACTCGCCGTTTCATCCCACCTGAATAGGTTTTTACAAGGGAATCAGCTCTTTCTAGTAATCCCATACGTTCTAACAGTTCATCTGTTTTGTTATTATATTCTGTTTTATTCATGCCATGCATTTTAGCAATTAAGTTAATATTTTCTCTTGCTGTTAATCTTTCATAAAGAACTATCTCTTGAGGACATACTCCTATGATACGCCTTATTTTTTTAGCATCTTTATGAATATCATATCCTAATATACTAGCGCTACCACTGGTAGGTGGAAGAATAGTACTTAACATTGAAATAGTAGTAGTTTTACCAGCACCATTCGGACCCAAAAATCCATATAAAGAGCCTTTTGGAATTTGTAAATCAATACCATCAACAGCATGAATATCACCAAAATGTTTCATTAAATTTTTTGTTTCAATTGCGATTTCCAACCTATTACACCTTATATTATTTTTCTCTTATTACATTACTTTTTTTTGGGTAAATTTTATATTCCAATAATGGATTTTTTAAATTTCTACAATTTTCAGTTATTCTGGTTTATTTCCCCATGAAAATATAACACCCTTATATTCCATTGAATCGAGTTTTTCAAAACCAGCATCACTCAAATCTTGTTTGAGATCTTCTTCTCTACAGGAGTAAAAGAAAGATTGACTACTATAAAGCTCGCTTAAAGAATCCACATAAATATTACCTGTCTTTGGTAAAGGTGATAATGTTTGAGCAACTACAATCTCACCTGGTTTCATTACCCTTTTTACTTCTTTAAGCAACCTATGATATACAATCCCATAAATATTCTTTCCTCTCCGATAACGGTATAAACAGCAACCATCAAAGAAATCATTAGCTTCTCTAATCTTATTATGAAATCTTGATTGATGAAATCCTGTCATACCTCTTTTTTTAAGCTTTTTAGTAGTTATATCATCTGCTAAGATATAAATTTCTTTAGCCCAATTATCTTTAAAATATCTATACATATTAGGATCCATTCTCCCATCAAAACTAAGAATAAATAAGTTATCTGCTTTCTCTGATTCTTTTGTAGGAAGACCAACTCTTTTTATCAATTCTGGAATCATATTACCTAATAATTCATTTAGTGGAATTGCCCAAGGGAGCGTTAATTGATTAATTAGTCTTATAGCTTGTTGTGCCCTAGAAGTTGATTTAAGACCGATTTTTTTACCTATAGTATCGCTACTATCTATTTTTTGTAATAATCCTAATCGTTCAAGCTTTTTCAGACTATTATAAAAACTTGATGGTGAAATCTCATGTTTTGGATCCAATATGAAATCATTTATATCTTGAAGTAGTGCATAACGAACCGGTATCCTTAGATTCTGTCCTAATATTTGAAGCATTATAATTTGTGTTACTGATAAATCCATTACATTTTCAATTGAAATTTCATCTAAATTATCTTTTTCTTTTATCATGGGAATTTTTTGTGGTTTTTAAAAAGTTTTAATCCATATTTGACTTTTTTTTTTATTTGTGTAACTTTTTATGTCCAATTTTGGAATATAACAGATTATAGAATTCAACTCCAATATATAAATATTTCCACTTTTAGAATAATGATATTTCAGAATTGGAATTATTAAATAATTTATTAAAGATGTTGTGAGGTTATATAAGTCCTGCTTTAAGTGGAGTAAGAAATCTATATTGAATATATTCCGAAATATTTCTCATAAAATAATATAATCCTATTATTATTGGAAAGAAGGACAGAGTAGAAATAGGAGTTATTGATTATTCGCTAAATTAATCTGAGACTGTATCAAGAATTTTTTCAAATTCTTTATAATCAGGTAATGTTTCAAGACAAATTGAAACATTTTTTAAATTTTTATTTTTTTCAATAATATATTTTTTAATTGTCGGAAGCATCACTTCAGCACAAATTTTAGCTGTAAAGCCTAACATATCCTTAGAGATTGGTGGTAATGCAAGAGAAGTTAAACCAGAATCATCTGCTAGCTTTAATGAGTTCCAAGTTGATAACATAAGTTTTTTAGCTTCATTACCTTGCCCTAATTTAGGTCCATGCGTATGAATTAAATAGTTTGTTAAATTCCCTCCCGAGGTAATTACAGCACTACCTACAGAGATTTTTATGATTTTGTTAATAATTTTATTACATTCAACTTGTACTGTTGTACCTGCTTTTCTTAATATCTTACAGCGTAATTCTCCACTTGGTAAAAGTCTACTATTTGTAGGTATAACTATGGCATCATATTCTGTGTTACTTAAATCTCCTACAAAAATTTCGATAACTGAATTATTGATAGTTAATTGGTTCATTACAAAAATAGCCTAAAAAATTGTATTTATATTTTATTTAAAAATTCTTTTTTTACCACAAAAATAAATTAAATTTAAGAGGTATCTTCAGATTTATTTATTTTGAGAATTTTTTTTACAAGCTTCTTTACGTTTTCATCTACAATATCTAGAATTTGATTATAATTTTCAATACCTGTTTTATAAGGATCAGGAACATTTAAATCATGTTTATCTGCCCCATTGAACTGTTTCAAAGTAAATAATTTACCTTTAAAATTTTCTCTTAATTCTTTAAATTTTTTTCTAATTTTAACTAAATGATACTTTTCCATCCCAATTATAAGATCTTGTTTTTGTATTAGCTCTCTTGTAATAAGTTTTGGTTGAAAATCTGGTATTTTAATACCTTTATTTTTAATATAATTGATAGTTTCAGGTTGAGCATGATCAAAAGCGTCATGCCACCCAGCAGAATTAAAGGTAACATCCTTAAGTTGATACTTATTAGCATAGTGCTGAGCAAGATATTCTGCTGCTGGGCTTCTACAAGTATTAGCGTAACATATAAACAAGACTTTTTTAATTTTTGACATTATAGCGTATATATCTTTTAATTAGAGTTTACTTTCTTCATTCTAATAATTTTATTAACTGCTTTATTAACATAATCATCAATGATTTTAAGGACTTTATCATAAACGGTTCTTGATGTATAGTATGGATCAATTATATCTAAATCTACTGTTTCTCCAACGAATTCTTTTAATGTAAAAATTTTTTTATCTATATCTTTTACATTTGAAAAATTGTTTTTAATATCTCTTGAATGGCTATGTTCCATAGTTAGAATTAAATCTTGCTTTTCTAACAAATTTTTATTTATGATTTTTGGAACAAAATCAGAGGAATCTATCCCTTTAGCTTTTAAATAGTCATGAGACTCTGGTTGCATGTAAGAGAAAGCATTAAAAAACCCAGCACTATCAAAAACAATATCCTTAAGTTCAGCTGCATATCTTTTCTTAAGTCCTTTTGCTAAATACTCTGCTGCTGGACTTCTTGCTGTATTCCCCATACAAACAAATAATACTTTCCTAATTTTATTCATAATTAATATCTTCTGATTTCTTATTTATCTCTATAATCTTTTTAAGCACTGTTACTACACCATTTTCAATTCTTTTGAGTGTTTTGTTATATTCTGCTTCTTTATAATAAAAGGGATCTCTAATTTCTAAATCTTCCTTTTCTCCAGCATAATCTAAAAGCAAGAAGAGTTTATTATCTAAATCTTTTAAATTTTTAAATCGTCTTTTTAATTTCTTAATATGCCATTTTTCTTCAAATCCAAGAATTAAATCTTGTTTTCTTATTAATTCTTCATCAATTCTCTTTGCAATAAAATCAATTACTTCAATTCCTTTCGATTTTAAATATTTTAAAGTCCCCTCTTGAGGAGTTTCATAATAGTGATAAAGACCAGCAGAATCAAAATAAACATCTTTCAATTCTTCTTTAAATCTATTACGTTTATACCATTTTGCTAAATATTCTGCAGCTACACTCCTGCAAGTATTACCGCTACAGAGAAATAGAACCTGTTTTATTTTTTTCATTATATTTTGAATCCAATTTACTTTTTTTTGCTGTTTAATTTTAGAGAATCAGAAAACAAGATATCTAAAATTTATCTCATACCTTAATTTACTAAAAATTAATTAATTCAAAAAAAAATTATTATTTAGGTTAAAAAACTATAAAAAAAGACAATATCAAATAGTATTTTAATTTGTAAGGAATGAAATATGGAGAATAATATAGACTTTATAGAATATGAAGAAAGTATTGAATCCTTATTTTCACCCAAATCTAGTTATACCTTTTTAGTAGGAGCCGGAATTTCTATGGATGCTCCTACAAACATGCCTTCTGCATGGGAAATTGTAAGAAGCCTATTGGAATTATGTACACCATCCGAGGAAGTAAACAATCTACTCTCACTTAAAATGTTAAGGTTTGAATTAGTTGTAGAAAAGATAAAAAATGAATTTGATGAAGATTTAAGGTTTCTAGACTACTTAGACAATATTACCAAACCTAATCTTATTCATCTATTTTTAGCTAATACTATAACTCGTGGAAATTATGTTGTAACTACTAATTTTGATTATATGATTGAACAAGCATTAATGTTAGTCCTTGACAAAAAGTGGCATAAAGAAATAATTCCAGTTATAACTAAAGAAGATTTTATTTTTTATCAAGAACCTAAAACTATTGTCCAGTCGGGAAAGTATCCTTTATACAAGATCCATGGTTCGAAGCGCAATATAGTTACAGGAACCTACACGCAAGAATCATTGATAACAACGATAAGTGCATTAGGTAAAGGACGTGAAGAGGGGGAAACTTTTGCGATAGAACCTTTCAAAAAACCTGCAGTATATAATTTAATGAAAAATCGTACCCTAGTTGTTATGGGTTATTCAGGAAGCGATGATTTTGATATTGGCCCTACACTAAGAGAATTACCTTTTCTTAATAGAATTATTTGGATTGAACATTCACAAGAAAATAAAACAGAAATCTCAAAAATTGAACAAGATAAGATTTTAAAATCTCAAGGAGATTCTTCACAATTAGATAAATTATTAATGGATATTAGTTTAATTGGTAATTTTGATGTAATATTAATTAAAGCAAACACAAAAAATTTTATTAAAACAAAGTTGTGGAATATTTTTCTACCTTATATTCCTATTAATAGAGTTAATTTAGAAGAAGGAGAAAAAACTGTACCAAAGTTTTCAGATTGGATCAAACCTCTGTTTGCTAACATCTCACTTGTTAAAAAGCACAAATTAGCAACCCAATTATACTATTCCTTAAAAGAAATTGAAGCAACAAGGCGATGTTCGGAAATTGGACTAGTAATTTCAGAAGAAAGCAATGATATGATATCAAAATCGTATTTCCTTAACTTTTTGGGTATGACTAGTCAAGTAACTGGAAATTATGAGAAAGCTCTAAAAAATTATGAAGAAGCTTTACAAATCGATGAAATTATCCAAGATAATTCAAGCATATCTACAGATTTGAATAATATTGGCTCAATCTATTTAACTATAGGTAGATATAATGAAGCTTTTGAAAATTACTCAAGAGCATTAGAAATAACCGAAAATATAGGAGATCTTTCAGGAAAAGCGTCTTGTAAAAATAATTTAGGGAGAATACACGAAATCCGAGGCGAGTTGGACTCGGCCCTAAAGAACTATAAAGAAGCGTTGAAAATTTATGAAGATCTTGGGAATCTTAATAATAAAGCTGCTATACTCAATAATATTGGAATGATTCACGCAGCAAAAAATGAATATGGTTTGGCAGTTAAAAATTATGAAGAAGCATTGAAAATTTCAGATCTCCTAGGCGATCTCTATGGAAAAGTTATACTTTTAAACAACATTGGAAGAGTGAATGATGAGAATAAGAATTACACCAATGCACTAGAAGAATATAATGAAGCAATACAGATAAGTGAACAATTAGGTGATCTGTCAAAAAAAGCTGGATGCCTTAGTAATATAGGATCTCTTTATCTCTCTCAAGGAAAAACTGAAAAAGCTTTGGAGAACTATAAAGAAGCATTGAATATCGAAAAACGATTGGGAGATCCGTTAATGAAAGCAATTTATCTTAATAATATTGGTATGATTTATGAGAATCTTAAAAATTACGATTTAGCCTTAGAATATTATGTAGAAACTTTGAACATTTTTGAAGATATAGGTGATCTTTCAAAGAGAGCTCTCTTATTAACTAAAATTGCTGCAATTAACATGATTAAAGAAGATAATTGGTCAGCTCTTGATAATTATGAGGAAGCTATTTTGATTTATGGAGAATTGAGGGACTTATCTAATAAGGCAGCTTGTCTAAGCAACATTGGAAAAATATATGAGAAATTTGAAAGTTACAATAAAGCTTTACAAATCTATGAAGAAACTCTTCAAATTGATGAACAATTAAGAGATCAATTTGCTAAAGCGCATGATTTGTTTAATATAGGGAGACTACTTGAACTTAGTGGGGAATATCGTAAGGCTTTGCTTAAATTTGAGGAAAGCCAACAAATTTTTAATCAATTACAACAAGATCAATATTCGAACGTTGTTCAACAAAAAATTAATGATTTGAGAAGAAAAACCGGAAAATAATATTGTAAAATTTCAATTTTTTAGAGAAATATATTAATTTTAAGTATTTTTTATTAAACTAGGGAAAAATAATTAAGAGATTTTATTGAAGCTCAAGACTGACATTTTAATCATAGGTGGAGGGATCTCTGGTTTATCACTTGCAATAAAATTAGCAGAGTTAACAGCAGATCAGAAGATATTAATCATAACAAAAGAAACATTAATCGACTGCAATACGTATAATGCTCAAGGGGGTATTGCATGTGTATGGAATAAGAATGATAGCTTTGAGAAACATATAGAAGATACACTAATCGCCGGAGATGGATTATGTGATGAAGATGTTGTAAGAATGATTATTACTAAAGCACCAGAAAGGATACAAGAATTAATCAATTTAGGTTTAGAATTTACACGAAATGAAAATGGAGAATATGATCTTGGAAAGGAAGGAGGGCATTCTGAGCGAAGAATCCTTCATGTTAATGATATAACAGGGAGGAATATTGAAAATATACTAATTCAAAAAGTAAAGCAATATGACAATATCTTGATTAAGGAATACTGGTGTGCTATAAATTTATATTCTACAAATTTTAAGTGTTATGGAGCTTATGTCTTGGATCAGAAAGCAGAAGAGATCCATAATATTGCTTCTAAAGTGACTATTTTAGCTACAGGCGGGGTTGGCAAAATCTATCTTTATACCACTAATCCAGATGTGGCTTCAGGAGACGGTATAGCGATGGCCTACAGAGCAGGAGCGATTATTGCTAATATGGAATTTAATCAATTTCATCCAACATGCTTATATCACCCCTATGCTAAATCATTTTTAATTACAGAAGCGATGCGTGGTGAAGGTGCTATATTAAAGGATATTCGAGGGAATGAATTCATGCATAAATATCATTCTTTAAAAGATTTAGCTCCACGTGATATTGTATCCAGAGCAATTGACGCTGAACTTAAAAGGACAGGTGATGACCATATTTATCTTGATATTGCTTCATATAAAAGCCCAGAATTTATCAAAAGTCATTTCCCCGGAATTTATGAAACTTGTTTACGTTTTAATATCGATATTACAAAAGAGTCAATACCGGTTGTTCCTGCCGCACATTATTGTTGTGGAGGAGTATTAACAAAAATTGATGGATCAACAAAGGTGAAAAATCTCTATGTAATTGGGGAGTCCGCTTGTACAGGGTTTCATGGAGCAAATCGTTTAGCTAGCAATTCTTTACTTGAAGGATTAGTATGTGCTCATGAGTGTGCATCGACAATTTCAAATATTATAAATGATTTAAAAATTAATGAATTTGAGAAATGGGAGCCTGGTAATGCTGTCCCTTCTACTGAAGCCGTCGTAATAACTCAGAACTGGCAGGAAATAAGAGCTTTTATGACCAATTTTGTTGGAATTGTCCGAACTGATAAAAGACTTCAAAGAGCTAAGAAACGTATAAATCTGCTTCAAGATGAAATAAATCAATATTATTGGGATTTTAAGATTGAAAGAGATTTGGTTGAATTAAGAAATTTAGCTACTGTTGCTAAAATTATAATAGTAAGTGCTATATCAAGAAAAGAAAGTCGTGGGATTCATTATAATTTAGATTATCCAGAGAAATCTTCAGTGGCTAGACTCACTACCTTAAGAAGACCCTGGTAATTATTAACAAGATCAATTAAAATTTTTTCTTAAAAAACACTAATAATTTTATATGTTTACTCTCATTTATAATGAATTAAATATAATACAAAATACATAAACTAAGATATGAACCTTGGAAAGAGCATTCGAATCGAGCGAATAATCGATCGTAAAAGTAAAAGAACTATAATTATCCCTATGGATCATGGCTTAACTTTAGGAACGATTAAAGGTTTAGAAAACCTGGCGGACATGGTTGATAAAGTCGCATTAGGAGGTGCAAATGCAGTTTTAATGCATTCTGGAATGGTTGGGGCTGGTCATCGAAAATATGGAAAAGATATTGGGTTGATTATTCATTTATCCGGAGCAACAAATCTAGCACCTGATCCGAATAGAAAAGTTTTAGTATGTTCTGTTGAAAGGGCATTGAAAATGGGGGCAGATGGTGCTTCAATTCACATAAATATTGGTGCTGACGACGAACCAGAGATGCTCCAAGATGCTCATATGGCTGTAGAAGCATCAAGAGAGTGGGGTTTACCACTAATAGCAATGATGTATTCAAGAGGAAAAAAAATTAAAGATGAAAATGAGCCTGAAGTTGTGAATATTGCTGTAAGAGCCGGAGCAGAGTTAGGAGCTGATATTGTTAAGACAAATTATACCGGTGATATAGATTCGTTTAAACATATCGTAGCGGGAGTTCGCCACATACCGGTTATAATTGCTGGTGGACCTAAAATGGACACGATTCCTGAATTATTACAAATGGTATACGATTCAATTCAAGCAGGAGGGGCTGGTGTAGCTTTTGGTAGAAATGTGTTTCAATCTGAAGATCCGACGAAAATGGTCAAAGCAATTAGTAAAATTGTTCATGATAATTACACTGTTGAAGAGGTTTTGAAGGAATACAAGTTTGATTAAAATATTAATTGCTTTGATATTATGAATTGCGATGCCAGATAAAGGAGAAGAAATTAGATTCATTGTATCTTTTGAAGATATTTCAAAACGTGAGACTTTCTTATCAAAACAAAAGGATCTAAAAATTTTAAAAAAATTTGATTTTATTCCTTCAATTAATTTATATCTTACGTCTCAAAAAGTAAAAGATCTTGAAAAAAATAATTTAATAAGAACAATTGAAGAGGACCAAAAGCTTTATCCGTGTATTTTTGATGTTTTAGAAATTTTAGAACTAAATAATTATAGAAAATCTCATATATCTTATACAGGGAAAAATGTTAACATAGGAATAATTGATAACGGGATCAATAAAAGATTTGAAGCCATTTCAGATATCATTCTAAATGAATTTTATTTGACAAAAAGAAAAGTACAAGAAATTACACACGGAACTATAATGGCAACTATAATTGGTAATCAATATAGGGATAACGAGGGAATTTTTCTTGGAATTGCTCCTAATGCTAAAATTATTGATTTTAATATATCTAATTCAGATAATGAATATTATTTCTCTAGTGTATTAGAGATTCTTGATCTAATAATCTCACAAAACATTGAAATAGATATTATTTTTATCCCTTTTACTACAATAAACTCTTCTGATGGTACTGATATTTTATCTTTAGCTTGTGATTCACTGGTGAATAAAAACATCATAATAGTGTGTCCTGCTGGTAACTTTGGGCCAAATGATCATACAATTGGAAGCCCGGGTGCTGCAAAAAAGGTAATAACAATCGGGAGTCTTACTAAAGATTTATCAGTTTCAAATTTTAGTGGCAGAGGTCCAACTTTAGATGACAGATCAAAACCAGATTTTTGTTTACCTGGTACAAAAATTTTGATTCCTTTATCAAATGAATTAAATGTAAAAGTATCAGGTACAAGTGTCTCTGCTGCTATTGGAGTTGGAATTATCGCCTTAATCAAAGAATTCAACCCGAATACGTCTTATTCTGATGTTTTAGAGATTCTAAAGAAAGCAACTATTGATTTAGACGATGATAAGACTTCTCAAGGCAATGGAATAATTAATATAGTTAATCTTTTTAAGAATTTAGGATTATTTCAAGAAAAAATTATTCCCTATAACAATTTAATAAAAAAATCCTTTAAAATTACAATTGGATTTATTTTGTTTTTTGTAATCCTTTATTACTTTGTTTACTTTTTCAGAGTAGAATAATATGAAATACCCTTTTTAAGTATATTAGTGTATTAATATAGATGTGAAATATTTAATATATTACTCATTAATTCTTATGAGAAAAGATGGGACAAAATAAATTACTTCATGTTATTATTGATAACAGAGAAACGAAACTAAAAACAATATTAGATCAAAAAAAAGATACAATTACTTACGAGATGAAACAACTAGATATTGCTGATATAGTTATATCTGGAGATGTTGCTATCGAAAGAAAAGAAGGGTTTGATTTTGTCTCATCTATAATGGATAATCGATTATTTGAACAGCTATTGAGATTAAGAGAAACTTATATCTATCCCATATTAATCCTAGAGGGATTAAATGATAACGTGTTTGAAACAACAGGGATGAATATGAAATCTATATATGGAGCTCTTGCGTTTATCTCTTATAAGTTAGGAATAGCCGTAATTCCTACTAGAAATGTTGAAGATACTGCAATTGTAATTGAAAGAATTGCTTATAGAGAACAAGTTAAAGATAGCATGCCAATATTCTCAAGAAAGGCTCCTAAAGAAATGTCTAAAAAAGAGCGTAGAACGTTCATTATTGAAGGTTTGGTTGATATTGGACCAAAAAAAGCCAGAGCATTAATTGAAAAATATAAAACACCCCACCAAGTATTTAGAGCAATTAAACATACGGAAATTGTTTATACTAGAACGGGCAATCCTAAAGGTATTCAGGGACCACTTGAAAATTTATCAGGATTTGGCTGGAAATTTGTTGAAAAGAATAAAAAACTTCTTTTTGGAAAAAAGAAAAAAAGTCCTCAAAAAAAAATTAATGATGAATATTAAATTTCTAAATTATTAAAAGAAAAAAAATTTCAAACTATTTCGTTAATTATTAATAGATTTATTCAACATTTAAATAACTTGATTCAATATTATCCTAAAGCTTAGTCTAATTAAAATTAAGTATGAATCTCAATTTCTGGTACTTCTTTTGAAAAATTACGATGTACTCTTCATTCATCCACCCCGAATATTAAAATCTGATACTAGTAGAAATGTCAAATTTAGACGGGGTTCATTTATTTTCATCCCAATGGGAGTTTTTGCTATTGCTGATTTCCTTGAGAAAGAGGGTTTTGGAGTTAAAATTATAAATGATCCTTTAGAGCAGCATCTAAATTATAATTGGAAATTGGAGTATTTCCTTAAGAATATTAATTTTAATGTGTGTGGAATCGATTTGCATTGGATACATAATGCTTATGGTGCTATTGAAGTTGCTAGAATTGTAAAAAAGATAAACCCGAATGCGAAAGTAGTTCTTGGAGGTTTTAGTGCTTCATATTACCATGAGCAAATTCTAAAATACTATAGAGAAATTGATGCGATCATTAGAGGAGAAGGTGAAATTCCACTCTTAAAATATGTTCATAATGTAAATAAAGATAAACCCTTAGAATCCGTTCCTAATTTAACTTATCGAAATTCCTCCAAACAGATAAAAGTAAACCCTCTTTCTTATACTGCGAAAACTCTAGATAGTTTGAATTTTACAAACGTATCGCTCCTAAAGAATGCAAAGCAGTATTTTGAGTATAGCAGAAAGCTTATGGGAATCTCTTTCAATCTCCCCATTGGAAGAGGCTGTCCATTTAATTGTCCTTTTTGTGTGGGAGGGCAAAGAGCTCAAAAAAGATTAGTAGGTAGAGATAAAGTCGTTCTTAGAAATCCAGAAAAAGTTATAGAAGATATCAGAAAGATTGTAGACAATTATAAAGTACCAAGCGTCTTTTTTGGACATGGTGCTTATACAGCTAATTTTAGATATTGGAAAAGACTATTTGAGCTAATTCAAAAGGAAAAATTGGATATTGGTGGAGATTTAGAGATATGGAGGTTACCTTTTCCTAAAGATATGTGGAAAATATTTTATAAGACGTTTAGTAGAAATAATTCGTCAATTGGTATTTCTCCTAGAACAATTTCAGCTAAAGTCCAAGCACAAATAGCTAAAATTTGTGATCCGACATTTAAATTTTCTAAGAATCAGATTAATGATTTAATAAAAAATGCAAATTTGTTCCAAAGAACACTTAGAATTTGGTTAACAATTGGTTTTCCATTTCAAACCCGGCTTGATATTCTTAAGGATTTTAACTTTGCGATGAAATGTCTTTTAAAATATGGAAAATCCAATTTCAAACCAATTACAATTATGAATGAACCATATCATATTTTCCCTGGTTCTCCTGCCCATGAAACCCCTGAAAAATTTGGTATAAAATTAAAATATAATTCATTTCCTGAGGTTGCTGAAGCTTTTAAACGAACTAAAATATCTTTTTTTTATAATGTAATAAATTATGACACAGAATATTTATCTCACACTTCTATTCTTAATCTTAATATGCTGTTATCTTTAAGCACTGCTCTTATGTTTTTAACAACGGGTCTGAAATATCCTAACTTGAACGAGAAAAATTAGATTTAATTAGTATATTTAGATAAATATAAATTTTGTTAAAACATATTAACCACCATAGCAAATTCAAATGATTAAAATGCAGAGATCAAAAATTTATATTGGATCAAAAGTGATGTTATTTCTGGGTTGGTACACAATTATAATAGCAGTTCTTTGGATTTTTGCAACAAAAATTATGTTTGTGAGTGATTTTGAAGCATATGTCGGTGTAACTTACTCTGAATACATAAAATTGTATCCTGAAGTCACAGAACTATATATAATAACAAAAAAAATGATAGGGATTTTTTTATTAATGAATGGGCTTTTGATTCTTCTTATTAACCAATTTGGTTATAGTAAAGGTGAAAAATGGTCTTGGTATGCGCTTCTAATAGCGGGTAGTACACCATGGGGAACTTTTATAGCTTACAAACTCTTCATCTGGTATATTGGAGTCAGTATGGTGACCTTTGCCCTTGGAGCTGCGCTTTTTATAATAGGTATAACTCTCCCAGCCAAAGAAATCTTGAGCAAAAAATAAAATAAAGGAAAAAAAAAATTAATTTATCTAACTATTACAATAGTCCTATATATCTTTGAATTTGTGATTGAATGAGAAGTAATTGAATATTTCTAGCTCCGCCAATAACTTCTTCTATTTTACTTACATCTGTTAACTCATCAACAGGGGTATTATCAGTAACAGAGACTCCTCCCATGTGCTGTTGAACTTCATAGCATATATCATGTGTTAGTTTTGCTACATAATATTTTCCCTGAGAGGAAATTGAAGCAACCCATTTTTCTGCTTCTTTTGAAGATTTTTCAGCAAATAAAATCTTATCATCATAAACAGCAGCAGCTTGTAAAGCTAATGATGTTGCCGCTGTAGCTTTGGTTAATAAATCTGCTAATCCATATCCCACTCCTTGGTATCTAATTACAGGTTTACCAAATTGTTGTCTTAGATTAGTGTATATTATTCCATTAATCAAGCCTGCCCAACATATACCTATTCCACTTCCCATGATACTAAGTCGTTCTGGTACTAATCCTTCAAAAAGTCGTGTATATCCAAGTCCATCATCTGCGAGAACATATTCCTTAGGAACTTTAACATTATCTAATATAGTATGTGCTATGTGAACACGGGGAACAGAATTAATCTTTAGTCGTTCAGTTTTAACACCGAACTCTCGAGCGATCATACTTTGAACCATGGTATCTCTTGGATTATCTGTATTATAAACACCGTAGCAGCAGAAATAATCAGCTTTTGGTCCATTTGTAGTATAGACTTTCTCTCCATTATAGATTACTCCATCATCTGTTTTTATACATCTTGTAGTCAAATTTACGGCATCAGAACCTCTTTCAGGTTCAGTTATTCCAATGCAGCCAACTTTTTGTCCCGAGAGTAGTCCATCTTGAACTTTATATATTGCATCCCCCGTACCTCCATGATGATAGTAGTGAAAGGTTGGATTTGCACATAGAATACCACTTGCAACTCGGCCTAATTCTAATTGGGGGTCTAAGATAGAAATATGAGTACCAAGGAGAATTTCTTTTTTCATTCCATATGGTTTAAAATCCTTCCACTCATTAATCCTTTGCAGATAACCCTTTTTCCCTAATTCAGGAAATAAAACATATACGTCTTTAGATTTATCAATTTTTGGATGTAATTCTATACAAAATTGTTGCAATTCCTCACAATATTGTCGCTCTTCTTCATTTAGCATTGGGAAAACATTGTCATTAAAGATTTTGAAGATATTTTCTAACGACATTTTTGCAAGAATTTCCTCATTGATAATTTTCTCTTGAAACATTTTTTTGTCAATTCTGATAGCTTTTTTATAATTTGAAAGAAATTATATTAAATAGTTTAAATTTTTTATTGTAATTAAATTTTAAAGATTAGAAAGAACTAAAAAAAAAGATTTTCTTTTATAGACTCTTTAAATCAAAAGAAAAAATTAATTTTTTGTATTTACAGTTTCAATTATTTTACCATCTCGCATTTTTAGAATCCTTTCAGCAAGAGCTCCAATCATAGGGTCATGGGTTACCATTAGAATTGTTTGTTTAAGCTCTAAATTAAGTTCCCGTAACAGTTTAACTATCTCTATCCCCATTTTTGTGTCGAGCTCACCTGTTGGCTCATCAGCAATTAATATAGAAGGTTCATTACATAATGCTCGAGCAATAGCAACTCTTTGTTGTTCTCCACCTGAAAGCTCTGATGGTAAATGATCTTTCTTTTCACTCAAACCTACAAGATCAAGGAATTTGTTAACATTTCTTGCTATTTCTTCTTTAGCTCTGTAGGCAAATAACATTGGAAGTTCAACATTTTCATAAGCAGAAAGAACTGGTACTAAATTATAAAACTGAAAGATGAACCCTATTTCTTTTAGTCTTAAATTTGTACGTAGTTCATCATTCATATGAGCTATGTTTGTTCTGTTGATATACACAGCACCACTCGTAGGATTATCAAGAGCACCAATCATATTTAAAAGTGTAGTTTTTCCAGAACCCGAAGGTCCCATAACTGACACAAATTCGCCTTTATTGACGTTTATACTAACACCATTTAATGCTCTAATTTCAATCCCTTCAGTAATATTATAAATTTTAGTTAAATCAAAAGTTTGGATCATAGCATCGGGATCTAATTCATAATCTTTTGTTTCCTGAAATATTGAAACTTTTCCTTTACTCTTTTTAGCTTTTCTCATTTTTTCACCTCTAATTTAGTAATTGTAGATTTGTTCAATTGATTTTCCACCTAATTTTTCCCCTGTAAATACACCATCAGTAAGAGTAATAACCCTATCTGCCACTTCTGCTATTCTTAAATTATGGGTAACCATTAAAATTGATTCTCCAGCTTTCTTTAAGTCGAGAAAAATTTTCATAATATTTGTGGTTGTTTCCGTATCTAGTTCACCTGTAGGTTCATCAGCAAGAATAATAAGAGGATCGTTAACTAAAGCTCTAGCTATAGTTACTCTTTGTTGCTCTCCACCGGACATCTGTTTGGGTAAATGTTCCATACGTTCCTCAAGTCCAATTCTTTTTAAAAGGTTTTTAACTTTTTCTTCTCTTACTTTAGAATCCTTTTTATCAATCACCATTGGAAGTTCTACATTCTCATAAGCTGTAAGTATTGGCAAAAGATTATAGAACTGAAAAATTAGTCCTATCTTTCTCAATCGCATTTTTTTGTGTTGTTTATTAGTCATTTGTGTAATGTCAAGTCCCAATCCCTTTCCATCAACATTATATATGATTTTACCTGAGTCTGGGAAATCAAGAGCACCCAAGCAGTTTATTAAAGTAGTCTTTCCTGAGCCAGATGGTCCTACAATTGCAACAAATTCACCTTTTTTAATCGTAAGATTCACTTTATTAAGTGCAGTAATTATGGAATTACCTACAGTGTAAGTTTTAATAAGATCATACACATTAAGAACAACATTTGGATCTATCCCAACTGCTTTTGCTGTAGATCTTTTTTCTTTACCCATTCTTACTTTTTTCTTTTTAATTGATATCTTCATCACCATTATTGTTTTAGAGAATTTATAAATAAATTATCTTGTTCTCACCGCATCAATTATATTTAAATTTGCAGCCCATTTTGCTGGATATCGTGAACTGAGAATTACAGTAATTAAAACAGTTAATACCAAAATGCCAATGGTTAACCAGGGGATCGTCCAAGTAACTGTAAGAATTCCACCTGCGGGCATAGAGTTTACCATCAATGTTCCTTGAACTAGACCAGCAAATATACCGGTAAACACTCCTAAAAGTGCTAAAATTAATGTTTCTCCCGATATTGATCTAATTACACCTTTCTTGCTTAATCCGATTGATCTGAGCATTCCTATTTCTCTCCTACGAGCCATAGTTGAAAGAAGACTATGTAGTGTTAACCCAATCATTGCAATTATTATAGAAAAAATAAGCAACCCATTTGTGATGAACACAATTAAATTAAGCATAGTTCTGAATATTGACTTCGCAAATGATTTTGTAAAAGCAAAGATTATAAGATACCCTCTATCTTCTATGTAGTTGGTTATTTCTTCTAAGACATCTTCATCATGTACTCCTCCTTCCACCCATGCAAACCAGTCGTAAACATTAGTTCTTATTTGAAGAGTGAAAGTTTTAAGATCTACTATTGACCAATATCCACCAGCTCCATATAGATTTGGCAGAAGTAAGTTCTTACTCATTGTAATGTTTGTTGGATGATCACAATGGACTAGTACTGAAGTTACCTTATCATTAGAATAATTAGAACCTCTATAATCTGAATATACAATGTCTCTCCCTTTTTCATAATTTATATATACAGAATTACCCCCTACATCAAATCCAGTTTCAAAACCGGCATACCAATTGTATCTTTCTGTATTATACAGAGTAGGTGCTTCTACGATTCCAATAATTTCAAACTCTGGCCATGCTGGAGCAAAAGGGTTGGTTGGGGAATAAGCTGAGGTAGCTACTCCAAATTTTAGACTATCAATAGTTAAATTATAGTTGCTATTATATGTGGAATTATGGCCTATTATTCTTAATTTGATATTATTCATAGAATCAAAATAATAATGGTTTAAATCGAAAGTAAAAGTATTATTAGTTTCTAAAGTATTTTTAA
>JBHLNY010000287.1:0-4181 GCA_048941065.1 Promethearchaeota archaeon | reverse complement strand
ATCAAGGCCCATGCCTTTTACATCGTTTCGCGATTTCTAGCTACTGCCGGAGACTTTTTTCAGAGGAGTCAGATATGGACTAGCCAACCCTGAAGGTCATGCTGAGCAGCAACTGCCTGTATACGTCATAACAGGCATAGGCCAAGAACTCGTGCCCCTGTGCGACTCCGCTCCGGACGAGGAGTACCGAAGTGAGATACTTAAAGACTGGACCGATAGAGGAATTGAAGTCCAGATCTTGGAGCCCAAGGACGATAACTGAATTCCTATCCAATCTTGCGTGCATAACTCAGTAGTGAATCGAGGTCACAAACATGCGCCTACGCACACTTCACGAAGCAGTAGTCGCAGGTGGAGTGACATGAACGCCGGCCTCTCCATCAATATCACGCCGTCCTAGATAGTGTCAATAGGACGGCGTTTTGCGTTTTTGGGCCGGGTATTGTCATCAAAGGGCGTTTGTGGTACAATGAACCCATCACCCGTTGCGGAGAGGGAGGGGGAGCAAACCAGATGCCTCAAGCCCACGACACCGCCACCCTCCGCCACCAACTCACCACTGCCTTTGACGACGTCGCGCTGGACGCCTTCTGCCTGGACCACTTTTGTCAACTTCCCGCCGTGTACGAAAAGCTCGCCCGCGGCCTGCGCCCGAACGAAAAGATCACTCTCCTGCTGGACCATTGCCGGCGTCAGCCTGGCGAGTTGGAGCGGCTGGCCGACCTGCTGTCCCAGTATCCCCCTTCCACTTTCCGCAGAGCTTTGGCAGTAAGCGCGCTGCTAGGTTAGCAGTAAGCAGCAATGAAAACTTGGAGGTTGTACTATGAAGGCCCTCAGCATTCGCCAGCCATGGGCTTGGCTCATCGTAATGGGTTATAAAGATGTAGAGAACCGGACCTGGTCCACACGGTTTCGAGGCAGGTTTCTGGTTCACGCCGGGAAGAAATTTGACCGTACCGGCTACAGGTGGGTGGCGTCTGAGATGGGACTGGCTATGCCAGAACCCCACGAATTCGCGTGTGGTGGTATTGTCGGCATGGCAGAGATCGTGGACTGCGTGACCCAGCACGATAGCCCATGGTTCTTCGGACCGTATGGCTTTGTCCTAGAGAATGCACGACCATTGCAGTTTGCGCCACTTCGTGGTAGTCTGGGTTTTTTCGATGTGGAGGGGACCTTCACGTGACAAATCATCTGATGCAGTGACGCGCGTAGCATGACTCCCAACCTGCCACTGATGATGGCAGGCCAGCGTGGGGAGAGTGGATTTGAGTTCGAGAAGGAGGACATGATGGAAATGAAGGTCGGCTCTATAATTCAATACGATGCGTCCCGCCAAGCAGCGTTTGTGAAACTCTCTGACACTCTGCGTGTAGGCGATCTTGTTCGCATTAAGGGTCCTCGGTCTGACTGGTCGCAGAGGGTCACATCGTTGAAAATCGATCACAAGCCTGTTTCCAGGGCTTGGTCAGGCCAATTCGTTTGGCTTGATGTCCATAGACGAGCCAGCGAGGGCGATGAAGTGCTTCTCATATGGGAGGAAATAGAGATCGAGGGGGAAGAGAAAGAGGAGAAGAAGAAAAGAGGGAGGAAGATAACGCGAAGGAAGAAAGTGGGGCGAAAGAGAAAGAGGGAGGATGAGGATGAGGATGAGAAGAAGAACAAGAAGAGAAAGAGGAAGATAACGCGAAAGAAGAAAGTGGGGCAAAGGAAAAGGAAGAAGGAAGAGGATGAGGACGAGGATGAGGATGAGGACGAGGACAAGGAGGAAGACAAACCCGACTTGCCGGATCCGGGTCAGATTGAAAAGGTCAGAAGAAGGCGGAGAAAGCGGGAGAAGGGCCGTGGGACAGTAGGATGATGTTTTGTTGACAGGCTTGCCGACGAAATGGAGGTGATCTCGTGAACCTGGCTAGCGCACTCATGGTCAGTGCCCTTCGTTCGTTAAACCACTCGGTTGTCGCTGAATCGCTTTGCGCAACGGCCCGCGCGGTGACTGAGTTTTGTGACAGCGCCAACCAATACCCGTTGCGCGTTGTCCTGGAAAGGGATGGGCTTACCTCCTCGACGAGGCTTGACGGCTGGACGCTACCCGACGCCGTCTGGATCGCGATCTGTCGCAAGCAGCCGCGCGTTAATTGCTACCCATTGGGTGAGATCGCGGAAAGAGCTATCAAGAAGACGGTTGCTAGTCTGGCCTTCCGAGCGGCTTATCCCGAAGCTACTGAAGCAAGTCCGAATCTAGATGAACACGAAATGCGGAGGATCCTGTGCGATTTCACTGCGACTCGGGGAGAATCAGAACTACTACAGCTTTTCCTCGGCCACTACTTCTTCGAGATCTGCATCGATGAACTGCGCAGGCCAGCTTCTGATCCAGGCTCCGACCTGAGCTTCGGATATCACTTCTCGAAGTCAGGTCACATCGTGTCTTTGGCCGCTGAACGAACGTTGAGACAGACATTGGTCAACCAGTGCGAGGCATCGGCGACGAGCTTTCTACCATTCCTACTGAAGAGCATCAAGGCAAGATCTTCTGCGCGTATTGAGCAGTGGATCGGAAACGGTTTTGCCACAGTCTTCGGGGCGCAACTATCTGAGAGTGGAAAGGACAGAAAAAGGCAAGATTCGGACAAGCCTTTTGTCAACGTGATTGTGGGGACCAGGTCGCTGGCCAGAATCAGAGAGTCCTACACCGTGGATGAAGGGGCAAAGCGGTTGCTGCTCCACACTGACCGGTCCAATGTTTCGTTTTCCTTTGATCCCCTGGAGCACTGGCTTGAGCATCCCCTCCATTCGCTCGTCAAAGACCTGCTCGACATCGGTGTAGTTGTGTACATGTCCGATCTCTACACCAAGCGGGAGCATGATTTGGGGAGGCGACTGGGTGTCTTCATGCCAGTGCGACATCCCACACTGTGGTCTGGTGCACACAGGAATCTGGAACGCGCTGTTGCTAGCCTCGGGAGAGACGATTTCACTATTCACTTCGTCAAACGCAAGGAGCGTAGAGACCACGTTGATTTTTCAAGCAGATCCGACGAGCAGTGCGTATGCCTTTTCTCCGGCGGCCTGGATAGCCTGGCTGGAGCTGTATGGGCTCTCGATAACGGATTGACGCCGGTCCTTGTCAGCCATTATGCCAGCGGCCAAATCGCGTCCTTGCAGAAGTCACTGGTCGCTGAACTGGAGAAGATATACGATCGGGAGCTTCGACATATCCCTGTCTTTGTCGCCAAGTCCAGGTCCAGGAAAGCTCGATACGTACTATCTGGGTTACCTCGGTCGGTCATGGCCCAGCACCTGCGGTCTTTCCTGTTCCTATCCCTGGCCGCTGCCACTGCGCTGGAATCTGGGATAGGTGACATCTTCGTTTTTGAAAACGGCCCTATTGCCTTGAATCCCCTGTTTTCCGAAGCCAGAATCAATACCCGTACGACACATCCTCACTTTTTGGCGTATTTTCGGGCACTCATCAAAGCTGTCTTTGGGGTTGAATTGAATATCGAAAACCCGTTCACATACCTGACCAAAGGCCAGGTCGTTAGCGTTCTGGCAAGACCGGAGTTGGATAGGCTGGCTGCCAGGACGAACTCTTGCTGGAACTGGTTCAAAGTGCCGGTCATGGCAAAGCAGCTACACATCGAGTGGCGTCAGGAGAGGCACGATGGCAACTGCTTGCCGTGTATCCTCAGAAGAACAGCGTTGCATCGTGCTGGCCTCTGGGGGAAGGATGCCCGATATCTCACAAATATCTTCAAGGAATACCCCGACTTGAGCCGAGATACTATCACTGCAATCGCTGACTTTCTCAGGTTCTGTCAAAGCGTGACATCGTTTAGCGATACCGAAATCCTGCTTAGAGCTCCAGACCTCTCTATATACGAAGAAGGTATAGACTCCCGAAAACTAGTCGAAATGTATCGGGAACACGCACAGGAAGTTATCCGCTGCTTTCGGGTGAGAGCGAACGACCAACTCCAGGAAGATTTTGCCACGATACTCGAACTCGGGTAGTCCCCCCAGGGAGACTACCCGCATTGGCCGCCTTTTGTAATGCTTTTGATGACCGGCGAGGGGAAACACAACCACTATCTGTCGGGGCTTGGACAATTGGCGCACCGCCTTATTACCCCGGCCAGATTCCCATCGGCAGATACCAGCAAGGCCACAGGGTTTCT
>JBHLNY010000286.1:0-4192 GCA_048941065.1 Promethearchaeota archaeon | reverse complement strand
AAGACTATTTTAAGAGAAAAAGCATAATAGCTGATGGACGTAGTTATTTATCTTTCGAAGATATTTTCGAAAATGAAAATCGTAAAAATATAATCAATAAAATATTGCTAGATCCCGGAATTCACAATAATGAACTCCTTAGACAATGTAATTTGCAAAAAGGGCAGTTACAATGGCATCTATATGTACTACTAAAATATGGGATAATTAAAAAAGAGAAATTTGGGCAGTATATCTCCTTTTTCCCAGTCCCATCTAAAATAGAAGTGAAAAGAGCACCTATAAAATTGATAAAAAAATCAAAAACTAGTCTAAAAGTTTTAGATTTAATTGAAAAAAATCCTGGTATTAATTCAGCTATAATTGCTAAGAAATTAAACATGAGAAGAAGTTCTGTGAAATATCATGTTGATAAACTGGCTAAGCTAGACTTTATAATACTCGAAAAAAGTAATCGTGAAATTAAACTGTATCTAAATCAAAAAGATTATGAGTAAATAAATTAACTAGTATTTTTGGAATTCTACTTTTAATTGCTATTCCCTTTTGAATGATTTAATCTAATAACTTTTTATGTTCTTTACTCGATATCACTTCCAATTGTTTAATATTTGATGGATCTAGTTGTTCTCCTAGCAATCTGATAATTAAATAACATAAAAATATCAAATTTAAATAGAAGGAAATTAAATACAATAATATTATAAATTTGGTGATAAATAGAATGGCTGATATAGAAAAAACAAAAAAAACAATAGGAACTATTTGGGTAATTATTCTAGTATTTTTATGGATTACCTACCCTTTCTATCCGGGGGATATATTTTTTTGGATGTGGTTAGCAATAATTTGGAGTATTATTGGCGCGGTTCTTGGTACTATATTTTTCATGAGCGAGAGTAAGAAAAATGAACAAATAATTGGTACTATTTGGGCAGTTATTTTGGTAATTCTATGGATTTTTTATCCTTTCTTTCCTGGTAATATATTCATCTGGATGTGGATTGCTATAATTTGGAGTATAATTGGTGGTATCATGGCTTTAGGCCTTTTAATACTCAAAAGAATGAAATAAGCGATTGTTTTTTTTTAACTTATATTTTTCTTTAAATTACTTTTTTTTTAGGATTTTCTTCAACTATAAAAAATATTTAAGATTCATGTTATAAGATAAAATAATTTCATATATACTCTAACTTAATATTTTTGGAAATCGATTTTCCAAGGCCAATTCTTTTTCAATAACCTCTTTTAGCAATTTTTCTCTTTCAATTCCCGCTAGAACTTCAAGTTTTCGAATTCCTAAAGGATCTACTTTTTCTCTTAAGGTCTTTATTTCCGTTACAGTAGGAGGTTTAGTTTCTTTAATATTTTTAGGAATAATTAATTCAAATCCAGTTGAATCTTTAATCTTTTCGATACCAACTCCAGGATGATTAGAAGCTAGTCTCATTGTTTTACTTGTTTCATCAAAGTCTAAGTAAGCTAAATTAGTAATAACACATTGGGGACCAGCTCCACCACATATAGATTGCTTACCATCAGGGAAACCAACACCAGAGATAAAATCAAGTTCTTCGGTTGGAACAAATGTCCTTTTATCATGACGAGGAGTATAAAGAAAAGATCCACGAGCGTAAAACATGCTAAAATCCAAAATGCCTGCAGCACCAGGAAGTCTAATTTTTGGCTTATTCCAATCACCTATACATATATTATTACTATTCCCATATTGATCGATTTGAGCTGGTCTAAAAAATTCAATAGTTGTTAATTTATCAGAGGGAAGTGATTCCAAGGTACACTCCACGCTATTTTGAAATCGATATGCTCTTGCTGTGTTCATTTCATGATAAAGCAAACTCACTTGTCGAGGTTCTAATACAAATGTGTTTCCCATAATATAATGATATATAGCATCAGGTGCATGGGTCACTTTTGCTAAAGTGAAAGCAGCCCATACCATGGGAGTCGCGACACCAACGATCATTACATCATCATTTTTCACTTCCCTTGCCATTAAAACTGTCATTAATTCATCTATTGTGTAATCTTTTGAATATTCACTCATTATTTAATCCTCCATCATCATTTTTTTTGATATCCAATCATTTATCGCTACTTTGACA
This sequence comes from Promethearchaeota archaeon, assembly GCA_048941065.1. Classification (GTDB taxonomy): domain Archaea; phylum Asgardarchaeota; class Lokiarchaeia; order Sigyniarchaeales; family SOKP01; genus Loki-b32. The sequence continues at coordinate 2,063 of JBHLNY010000286.1, read as the reverse complement.
GATCTGCGCATTTCTTTAGAAAAGTCAGCTGCTAACTTTGCAAAATAAAATTTTTGCCCCAAATTATTAGCATGTTTTACCTCATAATTTCTCTCAACATTTTGAAACATTTCAGTAAACTGCTGTTGATTTAGTCTGTCATATTTGTTGATAAAATGAATAAATTTCTGAGGAAACCGTGTTGTTAAAGGGACGTTCTCTTTATCTCCTTTTGGATATCCAAAGCAAACCATTGTTATTGGAAATACCCATTTAGAGAGGTTAAACATTTTACGATGAATTTCAATATTTTCTACAATATCACCGATATAACAGGAACCAATTCCCAAAGCTTCAGCTGTAATGACAGCATTTTGCGCAGCAATTAATGCATCACAACAGGCAAGTACTAAATCAGATTCTTGTGGAGTTTCAAATTCTACTCCAATCTCATCACATAACTCTTTTGTTTGACAAATTTTAAAATAATCCCACCAACGTTGCATATCGGCTAAGAAAATTAAAACCAAGGGCGCTTTTGCTATATGGGGTTGATTATCACATGTTATCGCCAATTTATCTTTCATTTTTTGATCCGTTACTTGAATAATGGAATAGAACATCATATTCCCTGCGGTAGGAGCTCTCATTGCTCCATGTATTATTGTATTTATTTCTTCTTGAGTAAGTCTTTTAGGATTATACGCACGAATAGTTCTTCTATTATTAATCAATTCTAAAGTTTGATTATTTTGAATAATTTTACTCAATCAAAACACCTCAAAAAGTTAATCTCCTTATAACAATATATTTAAAATGGTTTGAACTCCACCAGCTTTTTCAAGATATTGAGCTGGAGTTTTGTTAATAATATAATTATTCTTATAATCTTCAAAATCGGTCTTAAGATATTCTTGAATATGAAATGGGTCAAATGTATAGAAAGGATAACAACTAGTTGGATGGGCACCAAATGGTATTTTTACTACGGCATCTGTAGTTTGCATTGGTAATTGTGCTTTACCAGGTAAATATCGGATGTCTTCTGTTTCAACTAATTTTTCGCAGATAATAAGTGTTTTTTTTGCAGTTTTAGCCATATCTGCATCCATCCATACTGCACCAGCAATATTGGCATTTCCAAATTCATCAGCATAGGGCACATGAATTATAGCTACATCTAAATCTATTTTAGGGACAGCCATAACCTGAATTCCTGAACCAAGGGGGTCTTCAACTTGTCTTACATCATTCCTCACTTTTGGCATGTCGGTACCGATAATTCCTTTTAAAGGCATGAAAGGTACTTTCAAGTAGGATGCTCTTAATCCTAAGGCAATAGTAGCTTCACTCTCTTCGGAAATCTTGATAGATCCTGATTCTACGGCTTTTCGATAATGTGGTGCCATTCCGAAAATTTCCATTCCAACAAAGCATGATCTCACTTTTAAAAGAGTTCCTCCTGCGGTGAGCATGTCAACTTCTATTCCACCTACAAATGTGCAAAGCGTTAAGTTCTTTATATTTTGTCTAATTATCTCATGACAAGCTGTTATTGGTTTTCTCCAAAAGGATAATCCTCCCAATCCAATCAAATCACCATCTTGTATATGAGATGATATCGCTTCTTTTAACGGCATTAACTTGCTAGATCTCATAAAGATTATCTCTCACTTTAACCAGATATTTTAAGTTAATAATTATTTATCAAATTAAAATTAATACAGTATAAAATTATGATTAAATTCATTTTAGGATTTTTTCCTTGCCTTATCTAATTGATTTTTCAATTTTACGAAATAGTCTGGAGTAGAAATTTTATATGGGATAGGGTATCTCGTACCTGCTTTATGGGTTTCTTCTATACCATCAATTATTTCGTCAATAATTCCAAAAGGTATTGAAGCTATCAAATCAGTATCTGTTGCCATCCCATAACGCCGATCTCCTAGGCATGGAAATGCAATTTGTAAATCTCCTGTAATAATTGCATTTGAAATAGTATCTGCACAAACTCCATCGCAAAATGTTGACATTGAAACTCTTCCTCCCCTTTTCCATAAATATCCTTGAATTAATCTCAT
>JBHLNY010000285.1:0-4202 GCA_048941065.1 Promethearchaeota archaeon | reverse complement strand
TATTTCCCAGAGATCAAATTTTCCTTCTCATAAAGAAACTCTATTAGCTTATTATAATATTCTTGGTCAATTTTCTGGAAATTTTCAATATTTCTTACTAAATCTGTTAATTTATGGATCAAATCGTAATAAAATTTCAAGGTTGATTTTATGTCGAGTTTGTCATTCATTTCTTTTATTTCAGGATAATATTTTTTTAGAATTAGATTAATATTCTTGTTAAAATCCGCACATAATTTCGCTATTTCATCAATATTTTTAACAGATTTTTTATTTAAAGCTATAATTAAAGATTTTTCTAAAGCTGGTAATTCCTCAAATATCTGATGGATCTTTTCTCGATATTTTTTTTCTATATAGCTCATTGCTTATAAAAATGATAATAGTTATCCCTTATAATGTTAATTCTTTAAAAAATGTAAAGAAAGAGATTTAAAGAAGGAATAATTGTGTTGCAAACATCACTGCTCCACTTATTACGGGGACTGTAAAATTATCGTTTAATCCTGATGGAAAAAGTTCGATAAGAGGTGCCGCAATACCTCCTAAAATGAGGATAATTAAGGGTATGTCTATGGATGTAAATAAGATATATCCAAAAATTAGAACACATCCGTAAAAAGCAAGCGTCCCTTCAAGAGATTTTTCAAATATTTTATGTCGTCCATAAGCTAATCCAAATATTTTACCAAACATATCTCCAAACACAAGAAAAATCAATGCCGTTATAGCAATCTCAATCTCAAATAAAAGGACGGTTAAGAATGTTGAGATTAAAAAAATAGTCATTGAAGATAATCTTTTTTCTTCACCCTTTCTAAAAATCGCTTTAATTTTTTCTGTCAACAATATATTAGTTCGCTTATGAATAAATCTAAAATGATCAAGAGAAATAAAACATAAACTTACAACACCTATAACATAGAGACAAACTTGTTTTGAATAGACAAAGTAAAACAATAAAAATAAAAGAGAAACGGGTCTTATAGCCACCCTCCACCAGCGAGATTTGAATTCTTCATCATCAATGACAATTTTTTTATCTCTGATAATGAGGTATGTTGGTAATGCACACATATAAAACATAAGTATTAAAAAATGAATATTAAAAGGAGATTCTGGATAATTTACAAAAACAGAATAACCAAGTAACGGGAGCACTATGATAGCTAATACAGTTCCTCTTCTAGAAATATAAATGAAAAGCGCTATAAGAATAAAGATAAAAATAAACATATAAAAAATCTGTGGACCAGCAACACTGTAATTAATTAAATAGAAAATCATTATTCCTGTGGAGGTTGCCATTCCCTGACCACCACGAAATTGCATATAAAAGGGAAAAACATGCCCCACTACTGCAACTAATCCACTAATCTGCATGAACATAAAATCTACCCCTAAAATGTACGCTATTAATATTGCTAATAAACCTTTTGAGGAATCATATAAAGCAGTTGGAATAGTATATACAAGTCCTAATGTACGGTATACATTAGCAGTACCAGCATTACCGGTTCCCTCTTTTCTTATATCAATACCTTTTAATCTACCAAATATATATCCAGGATTAACCGCACCGAGTAAGTACCCAATTAAGATTCCCAAAATGCCTATAATTATATCTAAAGCATCCATAAGAGATCTCCATCTAAAATAAGAAACTATCCTTTAAAAAATATTAGATTATTTGTTAATTAGATAAAACTAAAAAAAATTTATTCTTGTATTAATAGAGCTCTCTTAATCTTTTTATCTTTTGGGTTTAGTAATTTTTCAAGTGTATCTGAAAATGTATGAAAATTAGAGATTTCTCCATCAAAATCTTCCAAACTATCCCTAAATTTAATCATAAAATTTTCAATTATCTTGTCCGCTAAAGATTCTAGCAAAGCTCTATCGAATATTTTATTATCGCACTTAAATATTATATGTAACCCGGATTTATGGGTATAAAAGAAAAAAATAAAACTATCCAATGTTATTGTTCTTAGACTTTCCTTAAACTGATTTTTAGTGAAACGACAAATTAAATCGAAATATGCCGCTAATGACTGCTGATCTTTAAAAATATCTCCTGAAAAATTATGATAAAATAATGCAATTCCTGCTTTATTGATTATCATTAACTCTTGAATCATCTTAAACAAACTAAATGAACTTTTCTTACCTTTTTTAGATAAAGTAACAACCCTATTAATACAAGAAATGAACTTATCTCATAATATTACACATAACATATATTTAAATCTATAATATTGGTAGATAAATAGTCAATTCAATGAATTTTGTCAGATTTCAATTATGAGTTATTAATGAATAAATCAAACTTTATGCCTTAATTTATTTAATTGTATTTTTAATCTTTTTATTATGAGAATTTGTGATTAAAAAAAAATTGGATTTTTTTATGAGAGATCACGATGTCTAACTTTATCTCCGATAAATGTTCCAGTTGAGTTTTTCAACGTTCTAAATGTTAAAAACATCTCGAATTGTTTTTCCGTTCCAGCCAAACATTGATCCTACTGCATTAGCAAATTCGATGTATACTCTTTCTTTTTTAACATTTAAATATTGTTCTGCAAAATCACATAATGATTTAGATAAATCACTTGTTTTTGACTCAGGTAATCCAACACTCTTTAGTTCCATAAATATTGTAGGTTCATTTGTTCCTGCAAATACCATCTTTGTAGCAGTCTCAAGTGCTACCATTATATAACTTTCAGGTTTACCTAATTCTGTTGCTACAAGTTTGGAGACGTTATCCACTATTTCTGCTTTTTTTTCTTCATCAAAATCTTGATTTATTTGTATTTTGAGGTATGGCATGTCTATATCCCTCTTATTTTTATATATTGATGATTTTATCCAATTACCTTTGATTCTAGAATGCATTATTTTAATTCTTTTAAAGTTTTTACTTTTGAAATTTCGAGATGATAAGGGATGGAGTATGTTCTTGAGAAAGGTGTATTTTTGGTTACGTGAGATCGGGTTTGAAAAACTTACTTATATGTCGCCTTTTCTAATTCGATCTCACATTATAAAATAATTTTTTTATTTTGAGAAGATACTCACACTTTTATATAAAAAAAGAAATTAAAAAAAAGTCTGCTTAATCGTTTGAAGTTTTAATATCCTTATGGAATCTAGCTAAATTATTGAAGTTTGCTCTTAATTTGCTTGGAACGACTACGGAGGGTCACTTCTGTAACCTTTGCTACTTCTGAGACTTCTGCTTGAGTTTTCCTACAATTACCAGCTTTAGCTGCCATATAAATGACACTTGCTGCTAATCCTTTTGGATCTTTACCAGTTCGCAATAATCCATTTTTAGAGGCTTCTACGAGCATATTGATTGCCTTTTTCTGAGTCTCCATTGGCAATCCTAAATCGTTGCCGAATCTAAATACAAGTTGTTCAGCTGTAATTGGTTTATATTTTAGGTTTAATTCTGGTAAAACTTCTTTAACGACCATCCCTAAAGAGCGGTGTACAGTACGTCTTGGAGTCATAGAAGCTTCACATACTTCCTCAAGCAGTCGTGGAAATTCATGTACTCTTATTGCGGCATATAATGAAGCAGCAATAAATCCATCAATTGATCTTCCCATTGTAAGTTTCTTTTTTGCTACAACAGAATAGATTTTCCATGCAGTTTCCTTAATATACTCTGGGATGTTCATCTTTGATGTAAGCATTTTAAGCTTGGGTTTAGCTTCCCAGAAATTCCGCTCAATGCTTGAAATTAAGGAATTCTGAATCTTAGATAATCGCGAAAATAGAGTCTTTCCCTTTGCTCCGATTAATCTTCCTTTTGAATCAATTTTTGTATTTGGGAGCATCGTCCTTGGTCCAAATTCGCGCCATCGAGGCTCAGTTCTGCGTCTTTTATTGACTTCTTCGACGGTATAGGCTCTTCTCTCATTTCCTACGAGATTTCTTCCAATAATCATTCCACAATTAATACAAACTGCATCCCCGTCCCGAGATTCGATGCAAGGATTATCACAACATTGATCTGAGCAACTCGCCTCTTCTGGACCAACCTTGGTGGATCGCAATCTGTCTCGATAATTACTTGTCATATTAATTACCTTTTTAGATCTTTTTTTTTGTAGTATTTCTGGTATTTATTTTTCGATTGTATGTATTGTATTTATGTTTTTGATACATATTTTTTTGTTCTTTGATCT
>JBHLNY010000038.1:0-17892 GCA_048941065.1 Promethearchaeota archaeon | reverse complement strand
CCTCCTATTGAAGTTTTAGCTTCTATATCACGACTTATGAAAGATGCAATTGGTGAAAGAACTACCAGAGAGGATCACGCAGACATTAGTTCTCAATTATTATCTTCTTATTCTAGTGCTCTTGAAATTAGAGATTTAATTTCAGTAGTTGGAGAAGATAGTTTAAATTTAGAACAAAAAGAATTATTAAAATTTGCAAATGATTTTGAAAACAAATTTATGAACCAAAGATTTAGTGAAAACCGTAATTTTTCAGAGACATTTTCAATTGCGTGGGAAGTTTTAGCAAATATTTCAAAAAATCAATTATATAGAATTCATCAAGAGTTTATTAATAAATATTATTCAGAGGAGGTGTAAATAATAAGTTTTAGAAAAATACAGCCCACCAAAACTAATGTAATTACTCTAACTAAGAAACTAGATTTTGTTACAAAAGGAGAAAGTTTTTTAGAGTATAAACAAGAACAATTAATACAGCAAATTAAAAGCATTTGGCCTGATCATAAATCATCGCAAAAAGAATTTTTTAATTTATATAAAAAAGCTCTGTTAAAATTAGATGAAACTTATAAGGAGATGGGGAAACGAGAAATTAATTTAATGAATAACATTAGTAAAATTCAATTTAAACCAATTATAGATATAAAATATAAAAAAAGTATAGGGATTTTATTACCTTATATAGAGTTCGAATTAAAACAGGAAGAACACCTTCCACCTTACTCTTTTGAAAATACTAGTCATCATCTTGATGAGTTAATTGTAATTTTGAAAAAATTTTTCAATAGTCTTATTTTATATGCTGAAAAAGAAGATATCCTACTCAAGCTTATATTTAATTTAAAAAAAATAAGTCGTAGAATAAATGGATTAAGGAATGTAATTAAACCCCAATTAATTTCAGATATTAAAACAATTAAAGAGCTTTTAGAAGAACTTGATCGAGAAAATTTTGTTAGATTAAAAAAAACAAAAAGTTTGATTAAAGATTAATTATAAGGAAATTGATAAAAATGAAATTTGATAATAAGATGAGTCTATTTAAAGTAACAATAGATAGGAACTATAGAGATGTACTTTTACTAAATCTCGCAAAATTTAAGACAACTCATATAAAATCACGAATAGAATATGACGTAAAAAAAGGTGCAGAAGAAGAAGAGCTCTTTAAAGAAAAAATCAAAAATTTAAGGTTAAATTTAGATCTTTTATTTAAAAAACTTGAAATTAATGAATCTGATTTTAATGTACTAAAGGTCAAAGCAGATGATAAATTAAAATACACTGCAAAGGATTCACATGAGTTAATTAATTATCTTATAGAAGAAATAAATTTTTATACAAATAGATTCAATGAATTAGAAAAGTATATCGTAAATACAAAAATAGAATTAGAAAAAATAAATAATTTATATAATACATATCAATTTCTAGAAAAATTTGATTTGTCTCGAGATAATTTCAATTATTTATCTCAATTTAATTTTAAAGCGTATACAACTTTTTCAAAAAATATAGCAATTTTAGATTCTCTTTTTGAATTTTCTGAATTACCAAATATTATTCAAACACAACCTATTTCAAGTGAAAGAACAGCCTTCTTTATAATTTATCCAAAAGATGAAGAAAGTATCTTTAAAGATAAGCTTAATGTTATTCATGCTGAAGAAGTGCCAATATTAAAAAAATATTTGACTTCAACGGGTATCAACTTTGATAGAATCAATAAGGAAATTGAACTAATAGAAAATTACTTACAAAAATATGAGAAAGAAATAAGAGGAATTAAAGAACTTAATTTATTAAAATTTGCAGCAATTAATGAAGTAACCTCAAATCTAGAGGAATATAATTGGGCTGATAATCAATTCGAAGAATTATCATTAAACAAGTTAAATTATAAATTTTTTGTTGTTCAAGCCAAAAAGGAAGAAATAAAACAAAAATTAACTGATGTTTTTCATGACAAGATAAAAATTGAAATAATTAATATTGGAAAAAGAGGAGAACTAATAAAAGATAGAACAATAAAAAAATCGCCGATTAAAAAAGATATAGAAAAAAAATCTACGAGCGGGGTAAAAGAAAATTGGGAAAAATTGAGTGACGAAACTCCGACGATGATGACTCATAATCGGATAATAAGACCTTTTGAAACTTTAACAAAAATGTATGGTACACCCTCTTATTCTGAAATTGATCCGACCCCATTCTTATTTATTACATTTCCCTTACTATTTGGAATTATGTTCGGAGATATGGGACATGGATTGGTATTAGTAATTTCTGGAATAATTGGTTCTTTATTCTTTAGAAAACGAGGAAGAGATTTTCATAATTTTTGTTGGATAATTTTCTGGTGTGGTTTATGGGCTATGTTAGGAGGTTTATTCTATGGTGAATTTTTTGGATCTGATAACATTCTTGGATATCATATTGAACCAATTCCAATACCACTTCCTTTCATAGGAACAGTAACTCTTTATGATCCTTTAGATAATGTACTGACGATTTTAATTTTAACATTATTTATCGGAATTCTTCATATTAATTTAGGTTGGATACTTCAATTTATAAATTATTGGAAGCAATCTAAAAGATATAGAGCATTTAGTGAATCTTTAATGAAAATTTTCTTCCTAGATGGTTTTATATTTTTACTCATCGGATGGGGATTGAATCTAAATTCATGGTTTGCCGCGCCATTACCACCTATTCTATTTCCTTTAATCCCAGGTCTCTTATTAATAATACTTATACCGTTAGGGAAAATGTTTGGAGTATCATATTTAAAAAAATCCTCATATGCGCATTTAATAGGAGAAGGAACAATGGGTACATTTGAGACCGTTTTATCGGTACCGAGCAACGTTCTTTCATATATAAGGTTATTAGCATTAGCTTTAGCTCATATATCTTTGATGTTAGCAATTACTGCAATGGTATCGACAATTCCAGGGGAAGGTATATTCGTGCAAATTTTAATTATGCTATCTATAATCCTAGGGAATATAGTAGTAATTCTCTTAGAAGGAGTACTTGTATTTTTAAATGCGTTAAGGCTTCATTTCTACGAGTTTTTTTTCAAATTTTTTGAAGGTACAGGTACAGATTTTATTCCGTTCATCTTAAAGGATAAGTACTCAGAAATTATATTTAAAATAGAGGCTGAAAAAGACATAATCTCAACAGAAATAGAAAAAGAAATTGAAACTGAAAAAACAAAAGAAATTATTGAAAAGGCAAGAGATTTTATATATAATAAATTTTTTTGAGACCTAATTTACTTAATTAATGATATGATGACACTCCAGAATCAAAAAGATGAAAGAAAGCATTCATGGAAATATTATACTATTGTAATAATTTTAATGATAGTTTATATAATTTTCCTTGTTCAGTTTTATAACATATTAAGAAAATTGGGAAGTTCTTTTCCACTTGCTATATTAATTCTAGTTTTTGCTTTTTTAATTTTTTTAGGGATAATATTTAAGGCTAAAGATATACCCCTCCTTTTTAAATCTAAACGAAAAAAAAATAAATATCTAGAAAAAAAAGATAAGTTTTTAGAAGAGTATGAAAAATATCGTCCATACTCAAGGAGAGTTGATTATGTTAATCTTAATTTAAAATATCGTAAAAAAATTATACATAAATGTCCCAATTGCGGAATTATTTTGGCAAGTTTTGTAAAAAAATGTCCTAATTGCGGTGAAAAGATTGTTTCTTAATAAATGAATGAAATTAAAAAATATTCAAATAGTATAATTGAAAAAAATGGTCGATTTGAATACAAAATCTAATCGTGGATATATATCTGCAATTTATGGTTCCTTAATTGAAGTCAAAGGATTGGGAAATCAGACATGTCTTTATGATTTAATCAAAATACCCGATATTAACATTTTAAGTGAGATTATACAAATTTATGAGGATCGTGTAATTGCACAATGTTTTGATAATACTAATAACTTAAAATTAAATGAAGAAGTTATAAATTTACAACAACCATTATCAATGGAACTAGCTCCAGGATTAGTATCACACGTATTTGATGGTATTCAAAGACCATTAGAAATTTCTTTTAAAAAATTCAAAGGAGGAGAATTAAAACGTGGAGTTACATTCCAATCCTTGTCAAGAACGAAAAAGTGGAACTTTATACCGCAGAAAAAGCTAAATGATAATATAAAAGGTGGGGAAATAATAGGAGTCGTTCAAGAGACTCCAATTATCGAGCACAAAATCTTGATACCATATAATGTTTCAGGTAAATTATCCTTTATAGCAAGTGAAGGAGATTATACTATTATTGACGAGATTTATAGAGTGAAAAAAAATGGTAATGAAAAATCTTTCAGTATGTTGCAAAGATGTCCAATTACTATAAAAAGACCCTATAAAAAAAAGATTAATCCAACAAAACCATTACTTACTGGGATAAGGTCAATTGATTTACTATTTCCTGTAGCGAAAGGAGGAACTTTTGCTATTCCTGGAGGCTTTGGAACAGGTAAGACGGTTATTCAAGAAAGTATTGCTAAATATTGTGACGCTGATGTTGTTATCTTCATAGGCTGCGGAGAGCCTGGAAATGAAATTGCATACATTATGAAGGAATTTTCTGAAAATTTTGACTCTAAAACTGGACGACCATTATTGGATCATATTGTTCTTGTCGTAAATACTTCAAATATGCCTGTTTCAGCACGAGAAGCGAGTCTTTTTTCAGGAGTTACTATAGGGGAATATTATCGAGATATGGGATACGATGTTGCAGTCATTGTCGATAGTATTTCAAGGTGGGCAGAAGCTTTAAGAGAAATCTCAAGCTTATTAGAAGAAATGCCCGCAGAGGAAGGATATCCAGCATATTTACCATCAAAACTTTCTAGTTTTTATGAGCGAGCAGGATCTATATTAAGTTATGAACATAAACCTCCTAATAAAGACAGAATTGGTTCCTTAACAATTATTGGCTCCATATCACCACCGGCAGGTGATTTTAATGAACCAGTTACTGCCTCTATTAAACGTATTGTTCAAGGTTTATGGGCATTAGATCCTAAATTAGCATACTTGAAACATTATCCTGCTATCGATTGGCTAAATTCATATTCAAATTATTCGGAATATGTTTTAAATTGGTGGAGAGAAAAAGATATTAAATGGATGGATATTGATATTGATTGGTATGAATGCCGTAAGCAAATTAATGAAATTTTATCTAAGGAAAATGATTTTAAATTAGCAGTACAGTTAACAGGAGAGATTGAATTGACAGAAAATCAAAAATTGGAACTTTTTATGGCAAAATTAATCAGGAATAGTTTTCTAATTCAAAATGCATTTGACAAAATAGATGCTTTTACAGATTATAAAAAATTATTGGCACTTGTCAAGGTTATTCTCTTATTTTACAAGGAGGGAAAAGCTCTTTTAAAGCAAGGTTTTAAATTTGAAGCAAGTAAAGGTAATAATGTAATACAAATTATTAAAGACATTAACTATTCAATTCCTAATAAAGATTTTGATCAAATTGAAAAAAAGAAAGACCAAATTTTAAAGGATTCTTTAGAGTTAATGTTTATCTCTTAAAAAAAAATAGTTACTCATAATTAAGGTAATAAAATTAATTTTTTTTTTATTTACTTAATAAACTTAATTCTATGAAGAGTATTTTTGATTGACACAGATTTTAAAATATTTTAAAAGAAAATAATAACTGATTTTTAAGGAATTGTTTTTATTGTAAATTCTCTTATATTTATAATTTATTTTAAACTTTTTAATCTAAAAAAAAAATATTGTTAAATAAAAAAATTATTATTTAAATATGATTAATGAAATTAGATATAATTCAATTTTAGTTCCAATTGATGGTTCTAACAAAAGCTTTAATGCAGTTAAATATGCTCTAAAGTTAGCTTTTTTTTTTAAGGACTGTTCAATTACAATTTGTCATGTAATAAATAAAGACAAAATAAAACAAATTTCAATGTACCAAGGAATAAAACTAGATCAACTTGAGCAGAAATATATCGAACAGGGAGAGAAATATTGTAGAAGGGCAGAACAGGAAGCTAGAATAATAGGATTCGATGAAAATAATATTGATAGTAAAATTCTTCTAGGTAATCCGGTTGAAGAAATTATAAAAATATCTCCAAGTTTCGATATTATTGTAATGGCAGCACGAGGTAAGCAACATGTTACGGAATATGTCATAGGTCATGTTACGGATCGAGTTATCCGTTTATCTGAGGTTCCTGTTCTCATTGTTCCTTAAATTATAAATCTCTTCCTGTTCTTTTATTGAGGAGGAGATCCTCTATAAACCAATCAACTACTTTTTTACTACCTATAATTCCACCACATGTAGTAGAATGAATCTCTCGAACATTTTCTTTAGTTAGAGGTTTAGTATCCTCAATTATTTGTGTTTTATTAATTCCTTTTCCTTCCTCAATTATTAGAAATTCGCCACCTAAAGTTTTAGCAATAAAAGCTAAAGGCAGCCATTCGTAATAAAGACGAATTTTACCTTTTGGGGAAGGAAAATAAGAATAAATCCCTCCATATTTCAATATGGCATGAAAATCTCCAACAAAACTACCGCTATATCGATCTTTGAATTTCTTCAAAATTAATAGGTGTTCATAAACCTTACATTTGTCAGACCATTGAGTACTATCACCTCCCATAGCCCGGATACCTCCCTCTTCTATGTCAGGCATAGATAAATATCCATAAAATACATAGTGATAAAAAGTAGTACTATATGGAGTTAAATCTAAAATAAATTCTGCCACTTTGCCATCTATAGCAAGAATAAGATTAGTAAATATTCCATAAAGAATATAAAATGAACATATGATTCTTCCTTCATAATATATTCCTACAATTGTACCTACAGTTCTATTAACTATAACATTTGAAGATCCGTCTACAGGATCAATTGTTATTCCAAATTTTCCATCTCCCAAAACAGGATTAGATTCCTCAGAAGCTATAAACGCATATTCCCCTTCCTGTAAAGCCTTAAATATTATTGAATTCGTTAATATATCTTCATGAATTTGTTCCTCATCATAGATATTCCTTGACCCACCAATTGGTACTGAAATTTCCATTCTATAGTTAATTTCCCTTGATGTTATCCCTTTCTCAAGTAAACCGCGTATTGGGATAGTAGCTTCAGTAATAACTTTAATCAATTCAACTAAATCGCTTTTATTAGGAATATTTTGAGATACATATTTTTCCAAATATTTTGAGAGTTTAATTTTTTCAATTTTTTCACTAATTTCATTCATTTTTATCTTCATTTTAATTTAGCTTTAATAAAATAAGAATTAAGGTTTAAACCACTCAAAAAAATAATAACTGCATGTTAAAGGATTAGCAATTACGAATTTTTTTCTCACAGAAGTAGCTAATCTTCCTGCTCTCACCATATCTATTGCTGTGATCTTAGAATCATGTGGCAATACATGAACAATAAAAGGTGAATGTTCTAATCCTGGTCCTTTTTTATATACAACAAAATCTGCTCCAAATTTAAGTCCTGGTCTTGGAATATATTTCTTTTCTCTAAGATCTTTATATATTTTATATTTTTCTTCAAATTTATGATGAATCTTCTTAGCAATTTCATAAAAGTCGTTAGGACTTAAATTTTTATCTTCTTTAACATCATAAATAGAAATCTCATCCTTATTTAATAAATAATAAGCTTCTATTAGTGACAATTCTGAAGGCTTAGAGAAATATTCTAAACGTGGTTTATTAATTCCAAGAGGACTTCCAAAGAAATTTTTTTTAACATAAAGATAAGAGGCAAATAAAGGATTAAATACAATGACTCTTGAATTTATAAACTTAGCAGGGATTTTTTTAGGGATATCTTCTTCTTTAATCTCATCAAGCAATATTTGAGCATCATTTTCTTCGTTCATCATTATAGAGTTATTAAAAATTACTTATTAAATCTTTCAAATTTAGACTAGGTGAAGTTATATAAATTTCAACATTATTAATTTTAGTATAAATAATGAAAAATATTCATGACTAAAAAATGGTAATAAGAAAACCTGCGGTTGCTGGCAGTTTTTATCCACGATATAAACCAGATTTGCTTAATATAATCAAAAAATCATTTCTGAACTCAGAATTCGGTCCTGGTGAAGACCCGAAATCCTTAAATAAAGATCAGAGGACCATAATAGGTGGAGTTTCCCCACATGCAGGGTATGTATATTCTGGATGTTGTGCAGCATTTACATATCTCAATTTGTTTAAAGAGAAAATTCCAGATACAATTATTATATTAGGTACTGATCACATTGGGTATGGCAAAATCGCTTTAATGAACAAGGGCGAATGGGAAACACCCTTAGGAAATTTAGAAATAGATGAAGAATTATCAAAAGAAATATTAGATATAAGTAACACAATAATAAATGATGAATCTGCTTTCATAGGTTTTCCTTTTGAAAGAGAACATAATATTGAAGTTCAATTACCCTTTATCAAGTACTGTTCAGACGATAAAGATGTTAAAATTATACCAATAATAATATCGGTTAAAGATTTTGAGATTTTAAACAAATTATCAAATGATATAGCAAACGCAATTAAAACTTATAATAAAGATGTTGTTGTTATAGCTTCTTCAGATATGACACATAAAGAAGTGTACAATGCAGATCAATTGAAACAATTTAAAGAAAGGGATCAAAAAGTAATTAATGCTTTTATTGAACTTGATCCTCAAAAAACGTTAGAAGCCGCTTCAAAGACGACTGTGTGTGGTTCACAGACAATAACCTCTCTTATGTTAATTTGTAAGCATTTAAATGTAACCAAAGGTAAATTATTAAAATACTATACTAGCTCAGAAAGAACTGATAATTATGGGTATTGTGTTGGATATTTTTCTGGAGTTTTGATAAAATAAAATTAAATTTGGCTCTCAAAAAAGTTACGAAGATGATGTAGAAAGATGCCAGAAGATAATGAGAAGGTTGAAGATTTTATCAGTTTATGGCGGAAAAAAATGGAAACTGAAATAAAAAAGCCTAGTGTAATAGGAGATACTTTAGAAAGAATTAAAGCAGTAGAGAAAGAAAATGAAGAATTACGGAATAAAATAAAAGAAAACATTGATTTAATCAGTAGAACAGAAAAGTTTATTAAAGAAACTTTAAATGAAAATGAGCGATTAAGACAAGCTCAAATGAGTGGAGGAATCGGTGTTAATAACGTTAAACAAGAAAATTTGAAACTAAATGACAGAATTAAAACCTTAGAAACAATGATCCTTGAAAAAGATGCTGAATTAAATGAAAGAGAGAGAGAAATTGCCGAATTAAGAATAGAAAGCTACTCAACCCCACGCCCAACTGAACCTAAACCTGAAATTGGAATGGATACAGATTCAACAGTTACAAATGCTTTAATTGAAGATTTGAAGTCAGAATTATCAAAAAAGAAATCATTAATTAGCGAATATGAAGAAACAATCAAAATAAAAGATACGGAAATTAATGAATTAATGGAAGAAAATAAATCTCTTAATGAACAATTAATTGAAAAATTAAAGAAATTACCAATAGACTATGTTGTTCCTGTTGAAGAAACTAAAAAGTCAGAAGTAACTTCCCAACCAAATCAATCATCATCTACTACTCTTGAATTACTTTGCCAAGATTTGCAATCTGATTTAAATCGCGCTAAAAGTATAATTAAGACGTTAACTGATGAAAAATTAGAGTTAAAATATGCTTTGGAAAGCGGTGGTTTTCAATTAGAACCTGAGGAGATTAAAGAACTCAAACGGGAAAATGAAGATCTTAGACAGGAAGTTTCAAAATTACAAGATTCTTTAAAATTAAAAACGAAAGTACCTCAACCACCTATATTTACTAAAGATATAGAATATGAGATAAAGGATCTTCAAGAGCAATTAAAAGAAAAGGATAATTTAATAGCAAAATTAAAAGCATCAAGACCTGCTCAAAAGATAGTCCCTACTGGTCCAATGGCTGATTTAATTGAAGATTTACAAAATAATATAAATAAATTAAAATTAACTATAGAAGAAAAAAATAAAATCATTGAAGAATTAAAATCATCATAAATGACTTTTCAAAATAAAAATCACTCCTCTATTCTATTTGCGGGACATTTTGCTGTTGATACTATCATAAGATTTAAACGCAAAAATAAGCCTAGCTTGGGAGGAAGCGTTTCATTTTGTTCTTTATCTCTAAAAACTTATACTCAAGAGGTTAAAATTCGCATAATTTCACATTTAGGCAAATTAAATTTTAATAACTCATTGCTACATAAAATAAAAGATAAGAACATCGATTTAAAGGGAATAAAATATTCTCTTGTAAACAATACTCAATTTGTATTAGATTATTATAATCATTCTAGAACATTAACTCTCAAATCCCGGAGTCCAAATCTGAACTTTTCTGATATTCCTATAGAGTATCTTGAAAATCCACCTGATATAATTGTTCTAGTACCCCTATGCAATGAAATTTCAATGGATTATGTTTCTCAAATTGTGAATCAATTCCCTAATATATATATCGGAATAGATCTTCAGGGATTTCTTAGAAAAATTGATAATAATGGTAAAGTTGCTTATGTATATGATGAAAAGATCCATTCAAACATGAGTAAAATAATAGAATTAATAGGAGATAAATTGGTCCTTAAAGGTTCGGAAGAAGAGATGAAATTATTTACTGCTGAAAAAGAGGATTTATACAAAGTTATGAACTATTTTCTTAATTATGATAATAAAGCAATTTATATCATGACCTTAGGAGAGAAAGGATCAATGCTTATTAAAAAAGGAGAGAAAATCCTAAAAATCCCTGCTTTTAAAGCTAGAAAAGTTATCGATGAGACTGGAGCTGGAGATGTCTATTTTTCAATATTTTTATATGAATTTCTAAATTCGGATAAATCTTGGAAAAGTATTGAAAGATCTGCATACTTAGCTTCTGCAGCTGCCTCTTTCTTAGTAGAAAGAAAAGGACCTACTGGTTTTAAAAGAAAAGAAGAGGTTTTGAAAAGAATTAACAGAAAAAGATATATCATGTAGAAATGTGGTGAATTTACATACACATAAATACTCATTTTGGAATAGGAGTAATCTTAGCATCCATTCTCAATCCTTATTTTAATTTTAATGTATTTGAATTCTCTATGATAATATTTTTTGCCTTTATTAGTGATTTTGATGTTTTCTTCTCTAAGTTTGCTAAAGATCAAAATCATAGGATGTTAATAACACATTCAATAATCCCTGGTATAATTATTATAGTTATTGGTTACTTAATTTATTGGCCAGCTTTATTTCTAAGTGGTTATAGTTATATGGTACATATTTTCACTGATACCTTTGATTGGGGTACAAACTTCTTTTATTTTCAGAAAAAACAAATAGGATTCAAATTTTTGATCACAAAAGAAGAATTTAAGAATATTTCGGATTATTTAATTAAATATAAAAATCCCGCATCTTTCTTTGATGAAAAATATTACAATAGTAAAATTTGTATACTTCTTGAAGTCTTAATTTTCATCTTCATGATAGTTTCGATTAGTATCTATGCATTCGAGTTTATTTTGATCGTATTTATGTATTTTCCTTTATTATTGTTTCATTTGCAGCGTCATTATTATCTAAAAAAAATTGAATCGCAATAATTATCAGAAATTTGTAATCAATTCGATTTTTTATAATCCATGTTATAAACATTTAAGAAACTTAAAAGCTCTCTTTAATTCATAGAACAAAAAAAAGGTGATATTATTGTCCGAAGGAATAAAAACTAAAGTTGGGTTAGAATTAGAAGATGAAATGATATTTAGATGCGATCTTGGAGATATGAAAGTAAAAGATTGTTATATTGATGAGACTCATATCGATGAGGTAGATATGTTGGGACCTAATCCTTCTAGAATGCTAGCTCTGGCTGTTCTGGGCTGCTTAAGCGCAAGTTTTATATTTTGTTTGAAGAAGAAGGACTTTAAATTAAATGATCTTAAAGCTGAAGCAGAAGTCACAATTGCTCGAAATCAAAAGGGATTTTGGAGAGTTAAAAAGATTGATGTTGATATTAATATTGATATTAATGATCCTGCTGCACGAAAAAGAGCTGATCAATGTAGAAAAATGTTCGAACAATATTGTATAGTAACTCAAGCAGTTAGAGAAGGAATAGATGTAGATGTAAATCTAAATTATTAATTTTTCTTTTTTATTAAAAATGAAAATATAATTCACTAATCAGCAATACCATCTTCCGTTATAGAAAATACCGTGTCACTTTCTGGTATATGAGGGGCATCAACTACTTTAGCTACTCGTTGTTCACCTTTTCCTTTTCTCAAGAAAATTCTTATTGTTGCTCCGTGTGCTACTACATGCCCTCCTGTATGTATTAATGGATTTCCATAAAATACATCAGGTCTTGCTGAAACTTGATTAGTATAAACAACTGCTAATTCGTCATATGTTTCAGATAATCTTAACAAATCGTGTATGTGGGTATTAATAATTTGTTGTCGTTCTGCTAATGTACCCCTTCCAATATATTCACTTCGAAAATGCCCTATTAAAGAATCTACTATAATTAGTTTAATTTTTTTTTCTAAAATTATTTTTGCTGCTTCTTTTACAAGGAGGATTTGATGATCACTATTATAAGCTCTTCCAATAATGATGTTTTTTAGGATATTATGATGATCCAGATCTTTTGCTACTGCCATCTGGATTATTCTTTCTGGTCTAAATGTTCCCTCTGAATCAATATATAGCGCTGTTCCTTCGAGTCCTCCTTGTTCATAAGGTAATTGCACGTTGACACAAAGTTGATGTGCAATTTGAGTTTTTCCTGTTCTATATTCACCATAAAGCTCTGTTACTGCTCCTGGTTCAATACCTCCAACTAATAACTCATCTAAATTATGACTTCCCGTAGTTAATCTTTTTAATCCTCTTCTTTTTTCCCAAATTACATCGGCAGACTTAAAACCCATCTTTTCTATGTCTTGTGCAGCTCTAATTATCTTCTCGGCTGTCTTTTCCCCTATCCCTGCCTCATCCATTAAATTTTTTAAAGGGTACATTGCAAGACTTTTAATAGATATGATTCCTGCATCTTTTAATTTCTTGATTGTTGCTTCTCCAACTCCAGGCAAGTCTTTTAGAGTATGATTTTTAGCACTTGTATCTTTATCATCATTTACTTCATTAGATTGGATTGCTTTTTTTGCCATAATAAGATCTCTTCTATTGATTATAACTTAGATTTTCTCTAAATTTGATTTACTATTAAGATATAAATATAAAAATAATAATAAAAAATTAATAGAAGAATAAAAAATATTAATTTTTTTATTTAACTTCTTTACCACTCCTAGTTATAAGTAATAATATTATAAACAAGATCACTGAAAATAAAAAGGTTAAAACTCCTAAAGTTTCAGGACCAGGAAGCCATATATAACTTATATAGAGAAAAGGAATTATGAAAATTGCAATGATAATAACAAACATAGGAAGCGGGATTTCCTCATCTTTAATATCAAGAATTAATGGTATTACAATAAGCAATACCATAAGAGAAGCTAAAAGTTTAAACGCTAAAACAGGTATTGTTGTTCCTTCAAAAACAGCGGAATGAATGTTGGGTAACCAGAAATATAACAATTGTTCGGTATTGTCTTTTAAACTTTCATCTGTTTCGGGTAGAATTGCTGTAATTATTAATTGTATTATAATTGCAAGAACCAAATATAATAATATTTCATTAATCTCTTTATTCTTTTTTAAATAAAGCCCAAATGTATCGCGTAATAAAGTTATATCCCATAAGATGAAAAGAACAATATATGTCACTAATATATATTCTGAGCCAAAAGACCAGATATAATTGGCGGGTATAACAGCAACGATGTATGCTAAATAACCATAATTTTCATTTCTTCCAAATAAATCAAAAATTAAAAAGATTCCATAAATAATGAATAAAGTTATTAATATTATTATTTGATAAGCCTCTACTGCCAAGATTCTCTCATCCTTTATTTTTTTTTTAAAATATTATATTATTATATAATTATTTGTATGTTTTTTAAATTTATAATACCTTTAGATAAGTTAAACAATAACCTGATCTTAAACATTTTTAAATCCTACATACTAAGAATTATCTCTTCAAAAGTTTGAATCATATCTTTTGCAGCTTTAGTATCTTCTACAGAAGATTCTGCCGATAAAAGAATGCTACTCCTATTAAGGGCTATTTTTATCGTTATAAATACATCCTTATCGATGAAACAAATGTTCATTATAATTAATCTTTTAGCATTAATAATGGTTATTTAAACTAGGTCAGAAATATCTTTTTTCTTTATTTTTAAAATTGAGAGTAGAAAAAATTAAGAATTTGCAATCTGACCAAACTTTTCTGAACTTTAAATAGGATAAACACCACTTGCTTGTAAGAAGATAAATTGGTTAAAGAAATTAGATGATGATGACTTTAATTTCGGGAAGCAAAGCCGTTATACTATAAGATGCATGAGAAATTCTTTTTCTGAGATATTCAATCATCCTTCTTTAAAAGGTGCTAGAAAAATTGCTATAAATATGCTTGATAATTATATAGATTTACGTTATACTGGAAATGAGTATTTTTTGGTCAAATTCTTAACTTGTCTTGATGATTATACAACTGGAGACGTTTTAACCGAGCCTGTCATTTCAGAAAAGTTTGGATCTTCTAAATCTTATCTAAAAGATTTTAAAAAAGACAGAACACAGAGAAATTATGATAAATATTTCAGGTTCCTCGTAAGTGTGCTTAGATTTGATTCATCAGATTTTAATTTTAAAGATAATAAAAAGATCGACACCTTCAAGAAAGACATTCAACATCTAGTATATAGACATTTTGTTAGTAAAAATATGATAAGAGATTCAAAGACTAAGGAAATGCAATTTGATGCTATTGTGTTAACTCTACATGCTTTAACAAGACTTAGATACAAAGATTCCGCTAATTTACAACAATATATAACCAATATAAATCCTACAGCCCTTTATACAATTCAACAATTATCTGAAAGAGTATCGACTAAAGGATATAATGAATTAATACAGGAACAATTAAGATCCGGAAGAGCTTCTGTTCAATTGGGTAGAATTATTGTTGAATTAAACAAAGGGATTAAAAGAGATATTGAAGAGTGTCAAATTGCGAAAATTGCAATTGAAGCATATTTATATGAGGAGAAACTTAGCGCTAAAGATTTTGGAAACATTTTTCACGATATTTATGAAAGATTCACTATCGAATATTTGGCATATTTGGGTATTAAATGTACTTATGAAGCAAAAGTAAATTATCCTAATTCTCAACATAAAGTGGACAATATCATTGAGCGAAGTCCGGCATTTATAAGTATTATTGAAAATTATCAAGATATTATAGAAATTCCAGAATGTATCAAATTAATATCAGTTGATTATACATTTTCTTCAGATGAGGAAATAATTTTAGAAAAATTTAGTAAATATTATCAAGCAGAAGATCGTTTTTTAATCATTGTTTTATTGGGGGAAAAGAGTCCAACTAAAGTTGATAAGCTTAAAGAAAAATTGAATAACCTTAGAATTCAGGATGATGGATCTAATCACTTTAATCATATAACAATATTAACTGTTGATGAGTACATCAAATTTCTAACTCCAAGAATAATATGTGAGAGTTCTTTAATTTATAAATCAAAAGCTTGGGAATTTTTACGGCAATATTACAGTATCAAGCATTGGTCTTTTAATATATTTGATCATAAAGATATTTATAATAATATTCTAAAGTATTGGGACCTATCATTACATTACCTTTCAGAAATTAATACTGATTGGATAAACGACTACTTGCCACAGAATTAAATGATTTAATTTTATTATTTTTTCAATAATCCTAAATAATTTAGAGGTTCTTTGTTTGTTTATTACTAAAATTTAAATCTTTTAAATATTATATATATCCGAAGTAAATTTCCAAATTGATAAAAAAATTTTAAAAAAAAATGTTGAATGTTGATTATTTAGTCCAGTTGGTTTCCGAAGCTGCTAAAGGAAATGATAATTTTAAAGAAGGAGCAGTCGGATTTAATGGATATGGATTTGTATTTAGAGATTATGATTATAGTTCTAAAGACTCATTTATAAATGATATAGGTAGTAGCAAACTTTGCTCTTTTGGAGCCTTTAAAAATATTTATAAAAAATTTTTGAGAAATGAAAATAAATTACTGAACTATGATTCAAAATTAGATTTATATTTTGGTGGAGCATTAAAAACATTAATTCCAACACTAAAATTTGGTGGAGATGAAATCTTATTTGATGTATGGATGTTTGTAAAGACTCCTAAAAATCAAATGTTTCCAGCTACTTTCTACTACGGTCAATCGGGGACTTCAATTGGAGGGTGGTCTGCTGATTATCATCTTTCTACTAAAGGAAAGACTTTTCCTCAAAATTTTAAATCATTGATTAATTTTAGTCCATTTAATTTTTCTCATAATGAATTAGAAGGTTTTATTGAAGCTTTGGAATATTCCTTAAAAAAAGTACCAGTCTCAGATTTTGAAGGCATCTATGTCCATGATTTAGGAAAAAATTTAATGGGTATTAGATCAGGCAAGCCATTTATTGAAGCATTTCATTTAAATCATGAGAAAAGGACAGATACATGGTCATATTGTATATTAGGGAATGACGATGCAATGTTATACCTTAATAAATATGTCGATATAACCACAAAAGATGTACCTCATAACATCTTTAAGAAATATTCCCAAGGGCTTCCAGATGAACTTTATCATGAATTAATTAAAAATTCCTATGATCAATTGTTTGATTATGCTTATAACCAAAAATCACGTCTCGCATTTCTCGTTCTTGGTGTATTTTTGATGTTGCACAAAGCAAAGTTAACCGAAGAGCTTAGACAAATAATACTTAATTATTCAGATTGGAAATATGAAGAGAAACAGTTAAAAAAAAAGGAATATCGAGCAGAGAGAAAATACTTTTTAGCTGACTTTAGAAAGAAAATTAAGGAATATGATGGAACAAGAAGAGTGAAAGTTCCTTTATATACTGTCACTCGTGTTATTAATGAAAAGAAAGCAAAAGGAGATTCTTCCCCGATATGGCGTCAGAATATCGATTATACTATAAAAGAATAATTAAAAATTATTAATATGTTTTCACCGTATTTAAAAATTAATTCTTTATACGTTTTTTAGATAATATTTTTTCACTAAAAATTCTCTATCCTATTGACTATTTAAAAGCTATATCAATTCAAATCTTTTTGAATGAATTATCTAATTCAAGAATCATTTTTTCTATCTCAAGAAGCATTTCCTTAGCCGCTTTAGTTTCCTCTGTGCAAGATTCTGCCGAGAGAAGAATGCTACTTCGATTAAGGGCTATCTTTATGGTAGTATAAGCATCCTTTTTAATAATCTTCAATTCATTAATAATATCAAGATATTTATATCCACTATTATCCGATGCTTTTATTATAAGGTTATGAAAATTATCAAGTAAATTAGGAGAGACTGAAATTGATTTGTTAATTTTTATTCCCTTTGGAAAACCTTTAACTAAAGAGCTAAGAAGATCGCTCTGAGTTGCCATTATTTCCAAGATATCAAGGAGAATAAAGTTTCCATCGCTAAAAGGGGAATAATGTGGAAAATAAAACTTCAAAGTATCAGATGCTGCAAAACACGCACGTTCTTCTCTAATTTGTCTAGAAATCTCTCCTG
>JBHLNY010000284.1:0-4251 GCA_048941065.1 Promethearchaeota archaeon | reverse complement strand
GCGCCGTGGGGCTGGAACCCAAATTCGTGGCGGGCGGAGGCGGCTCGGATGCTAACGTCTTTAACGAGCGAGGTATATCCGCCATCGTCCTGGGCTGCGGTATGGAAAAGCCGCACACCACGGACGAAAGAATAGCCGTAGCCTCGCTCAACAAGCTGGCGGAGCTGGCTACGGCCTTGGCCCTAACGCCGTAGAATTATTTCACTACGACGAGCTCGACGTCGGCCACGCCGGCGTCGAGCATTTTTATTTTCTTAGCGGCCGCGTACGACAGATCGATAACGCGGCCCGCCACGAAAGGACCGCGATCGTTGATGCGCACGATGACGCTCTTTTTATTAGCTAAGTTAGTAACGCGGACCTTCGTATTAAAAGGCAACGATTTGTGCGCCGCGGTGTACGCGTTCATGTTGAATTTCTCGCCCGAAGCGGTCGCCTTACCGTGGGCCTCCCGTCCGTAATACGACGCTTTACCGACCTCGCGATAAGACCCCGGCCGCGCGTAACTTTCCGGGTATCGCCTGCTGAAGCTGCACGCCGATACCACGAGGGCGCAACACAGCACGACGCCCCAACCGTATTTCAACGCGGCCTTCACGTCTGGCCTTACCGCCGGCCCCCTCCTTTTCGCCCCTCCGAAACCGCGATTACGTAATCGCAGATGGCCGCCCGATTCTTTTCGTCGACGCCGGTAAAGTGCACCGCCGCCGCGTACGGCCAGTCCGGATCGCCTTCCCTATCTTCGACCCGGACTATCACGCCCGAACACCTGAAGGAAAGGCCCGCCACTTTACCCGCGGCCGGCAGCGACACTTTAAGGGATACTTCCGTAAACTCGGTCAATTTCTTCCCGGCATAGAAGTAAATGCCGGAGCCGGAAATATTCTGGGTGCGCAAGCTCACGGTGTCGCCGGAAGCCGTCTCCAAAACCGCTTTATATTCGACGTCGGCCCGAGGGTAACGGCGGCGTTCGATCAAGGTCTCATTCATAGCCGGCTCCCTTCGAGGCTTAAGCTGCCTCGGTTTGGATTTCCTCCGCTTTCGCCAAATCGGCAATCGTTAAGTGCTCGGTCCACAGGTAGAATAGGCCGACCGCTACGCCGGGTAGTATTTGAACCACGTGGACGACGATAGCGTATGAAAGAACCTCGTTGCGAGTTAGCGCGGGCTCGATTATGTGAAGGGCCGCCAATACGCCGAGCTCCATCGTGCCGATGAACCCGGGCGACGACGGCACGGAGATGGCCAGGCTGACGATGGCGACGAGCAGCAGGGGCGCGTAGAGCGGCAAAGTCGACGTAAACTTAAAACCGAGGTTAACGAAATAATACGACAACGCGACCAGCAACCAAACCGCCCCCGAGTAGAGAAACGCCTTTCCTAAATCCGCCGGACTTCTGAAGCAGCTGAAGCCGTGAATAAACTTGTCGAGCGAACGGACGATCTTGACGGCGAACCTCTTGGACAGCGGCGCGAACAGAAATTTGATAATCGAAGCCGCCGTGTTGCGTTTGAAATAGAATAACACGAAGAAACTTACAATGGCGGCGTAAATTATGAAGCCGGTCGTCCCGCCCGCTCTAAAACCCGCGATCTTTGCCGGAATCAATATCGCGAACCCGCCCAATATTAAAAACAATATGGCGCCGTCGAGAAGGCGGGTAACGATCACGGAGCCGAAGGCGGTACCTTTGGACAAACTCTGTTGCCGGCCTAGGATGTACGCCCGCACGACCTCGCCCAACCTCGCCGGCAGGAGGGTATTCGCCAAAAACCCTAGCATTGTTATGCGGAACAAGGGGTAAGCCGGCAGCCGCCGCACGCCCCCCAAGACGTACCGCCACTGGAGGGCCCGGCAATAATACGAAGCCACGATACAGGCGGTGGCAGGGATTAAATATAAATAGTTAACGCGGGCGAGCGACGCCGCGAACTCGCGCCAGTCGATTACGGCCGCCAGTACGACCGCCGAGACGAGGCTGATGCCTAGTCCTAATAGGATCCGCGCTTTTTTAGTTATTTTCACGCACGAAGGCCCGCCGCGTCTACTTTACGACGTATAGGATGAAGAAAACGGCCGCTACGTATAGCAAGATATTGACCTGCAACGGCCGGTCGGTTATCAAGATCGCCGAGGGTTGAGCGCCTTGGCCTTTCTTGTATATAAGATATAGATAACGGAATATCCCGTATACCACGAACGGAATCGTATAAATCATCTTAGTCGTACCGAGTCGCGCCACCGTTCCGGGCCAAATAGTGTAGAGAGAGTAGGACATCACCGACGACGCGGTGGTAACGCCTATCATCTCGTCGATTAACTTGGGGGAATACGACGCCAATATCGGCCGGTGGTCGGCGGCGTTCTCCGAAAGATCCGTAATTTCACCCCGCCGCTTCGAAAAGGCCAAGAACAACGCAAGGAAAAAGGTGCATATAAGCAGCCACTCGGACAGCTGCCCCGGTTCCGAAACGATAGCGTAGATACCCGCGATGGCTCGCAACACGAAGCCCAACGCTATGGTCACGGAATCGAGGATGACGACCCTTTTCACGCCAAAGGAATAGGAGAGGTTGATGACGAAATACGTAACGGCGCACAGACCGAATTTCCATCCCAAAAACCAAAAAGATGCCGTGAGCGACGCCGCGGCAAAAGCCGCGAACAGAAACGCGCCCGCCCCTCGCGAAACCTTGCCCGCCGCTATGGGTCGGTTCCTCTTTTCGGGGTGGCGCCGGTCGTACGGCGCGTCCGTCACGTCGTTTAGGATGTAGACGCTGCTCGAAAGAAAGCAAAATATAACGAAACCCAAAATCGCGTGGAAAGCATCCGCCAACACCAATGCCCGCCCCGAAAAAACGACCGCTACGAAGACGATGAGGTTCTTCGTCCATTGGCGGGGCCTCATTAATTTTATAATATCGTTTATCATAACCGGCCTGCCGTCAACCAGTGCGATTATAATCAATAAACGTTAACATAGCAATCCCTTTCCTAGGCACGAGCCTCATAAAACCACAAGAGAAAGCGCGTCGCATGAAAGGTTAACCAACGCGACGCCCGGCCCGCCCGCACCGGAACTAACCAGCATGGCTCGCCCAACGGGACTTGCTGTCGCCAGAACCCGCGCCGCGTCTGAAGCACCCGCACGGCTTGAGCCAGCGGCGCGAGCTCGAACCGCGAAGCGCCCGCGGCCGCGAGGGCCGAAACCACCTTCAAAGCGTCGAATTGATACTGGGGCCAACTTAACCGCCGCCACCGTCGCCTCGAACGAGGAAACCTGCCGTTGTAATCTGTAAATAAATTCGACAAGAGGTACTTTCGGCCTTCGCCGACGGCTACCACGCCGGAGCCGCTTTCGCCGGCGAGCGCAAGCAGAACTTCCGTCGTAGCGCCGATCGTGCTCGGTGCCTCCTCCCCCTCCACGTCGAACGCGTCCGCCCAACCGCCGTCGCGACGCTGTCGGGAAAGCAACCACTCGCGCGCCGCCGCCAGCGCGGCGCCTTCCACCCCCAGCGCCGCGAGCGAGTTTACGGCCACGGCATTCCCGGCCACGAACGGACCTCCCGGCCCTAAGTCGAAAAAGCCGTCCCTCGTCCGCCGCGCGAGCACCGCCTCCGCCGCCCGCGCCGCCACCGGCTCCGTCAAATCGACCCCCATGCCCGCGAGGACCGGCAGCTGCCAGATGGACGCCCGGTACTTCGGCACGTATAAGCTAAGGCGGCGGTCGTAAAACGCCGACCCCGGGTACCACAGGCCGTCCGGGCTCTGCGCCGCCGCTAACGCCCCGAGGTCCGGGTCGTCGTAACGCCGCTTCCACCAGGCCGCAGCTTCGGCGCCGTCCGGCGGCCAACCGAGCAAATCCACCGCCGCACGGTACCTGACGAGCGGCGAACGCGCTTTCATAAGCCAACGCGCGGGGTCGGCCGTGAAATTACGCGACAGATTTTTAGGGAGGTTCTGGGTTCTCGTCGCCACGACCTAGAAGAACGAAAAAACCAACATCGCGACGGACAACGCCGTTAGGACGGCGGCCGTAACGCCGGCAACGATATTTTGCAGGGGCTTGTTGACGTGCTCGCCCATCAGGCGTCGGTCATTGATCAATACCAACATGAAGAAGATGACGGCGGGAAGCGCGACGCCGTTAACCACCTGCGACCAATACATTATCTCGAACAACGGCGCCCCCGGCCACAGCACCGCCAACGCCCCCGCGCCCAGTATGGCCGTGTATAGCGAATAGAAGC
>JBHLNY010000037.1:4899-17987 GCA_048941065.1 Promethearchaeota archaeon | reverse complement strand
CTTCAATTCTTCCATAACAGTATTCAGGCAATGGTAGGTATTTCCTTCTTTTCGTGGGCTTCCATTAAACAATACAACTTTCATTTCTATTTCTCCAAATATATAATTTGCTAATTGTTTTTCAATAATTATGATAATACTAATATTTATTATGAAAAATTAATATCCTATTTTATTCTTTCCACTTTAAATATTACAGGTCTAAACCAATCGCTACAACTAGTAATAACTGTTCCCTTATTTTTCATCCCTATTATATCTCCCCCTGAAGCAATTATAACAATATCCTTACGTATATCAGCCCAAGCCCAATCACAAAATCCATCAGGGACTTTCGCAAGATTTGGATCTATTATAAATTCCTGCCCATCTTTAAAGATTTCACATAATTCCATATCTTTATATTTATCTTCAATATATTCCTCAATCAAATCTTTATTTATTGTCCTTTTCAATACAGTTATTTTACATTTAGGCATAGAAGATTTCAATTTATTACCTCCTTTATTATAACAATTTTAAAATTCTTAATTCCATATTGATATATTATAGAAGGTAAAGGAATAATTTTATACTTTAATATGCAAAATCGCCCAGAATTACTTGCACCAGCTCAAGAATGGAATTCCCTAAATGTTTTAAGTGGGTTAGCAGATGCTATATATTTTGGTGTAGAAGTATATAATATGAGAGCAAAAGCTAAAAATTTTGATAGGAAGGATTTAAAAAAGATTGCTGAATTTTGCCATAGTCAAAATCCTCCCATGAAAGTATATTTAACCACAAATATTTTAATTTATGATACGGAACTACAGGATTTAGAAAATTTAATATCTGAAGCAAAAAATTCAGAGATTGATGCAATTATAGCTCATGATCTCGCTGCAATCAAAATTGCCAAAAGGAATAATATGAAATTTCATATCTCAACTCAGGCGAATATATCAAATATTGAAGCCGCTAAATTTTATGAAGAATTAGGGGCTGAAAGGATTATTTTAGCTAGAGAACTCTCCTTACAACAGATAAAGCTTATAAAACATCATTTATCAAAAACCAAAATTGAATGCTTTATCCATGGTTCTATGTGTAGTTCAATTTCTGGAAGGTGTTATTTATCAGCTACAATATGTGATTCAGAGGAATATTCGGCAAATCGTGGAAACTGTATCCAGCCATGTCGAAGGCAATGGCGAGTTATTGATGATGAAAATAATGAGTTCATTTACAATGGGCAGATGTTTTTGAACACTAAAGATTTATGCATGATTGAGTATATTCCTCAACTTATTGATGCGAATATAGATGCTTTTAAAATAGAAGGTAGAATGAAGGACCCATTATATGTAAAAGTAGTAACAGAGTGCTATAAAGAGGCAATTGATTCTTTTTTTAATAGAACATATACAAAAGAAAGAATTAAAAATTGGCTTCAAAGATTATCTAAAGTTTATAATCGGGGTTTTCATACGGGATTCTATTTTAGAAGACCTACTATTGAAGATATTGAATTAGAAAAAAGAGGAAATATTTCACCTTATAAAAAGCATTATCTTGGAAAAATCTTATCATTTGATAAGAATAGTAAGACTGCTGATGTTTTACTTGAGAGTTTAGAAGTGCCATTAGAATTGGGAGATGAAATTATTATCATTGGAGCGAATACTTATTCGATTGAGACAATAAAAAAAATGATTTTTAAAGGCGAAAAAATCAAAAGCATAGTTAGAAAAAGATATACTGACCCTGTAAAAGTTAATTTACGCATTGATTATTGCGAAGTGAACGATAAAATTTATATCATTTCGAGAACATAATCAAGTGATTTTTTCAGAGTCCACTCCAATTACGTTAAAAAAATTTTAAAATACAATTATGACCTTCGAGGAGAAAAGGAGAAGATTAGTTGAGAGTCTTACTTCAAGAAAAATTTTAACAGATCCCGAAGTAATTCGAGCAATGCTAGCAGTTCCTAGACATGAATTTGTTCCTGAAGAGGTTATTTCTTCTGCTTATTTAGATTCTCCTTTATCTATCGGTCTAGGTCAAACAATTAGCGCACCACATATGAATGCTATGATGTGTGAATATCTTGAACTTAAAGAAGGTGATAAAGTTTTAGAAATTGGAACAGGATCTGGATATCATGCTGCTTTATGTGCAGAGTTAGTTGGAACACAAAGTTCTAAGACTAAAGGTCATGTATACACAATCGAAAGACATGAAAAATTAGTTAAACGAGCTAGAGCCAGTCTTCAAGTAACAGGATATGATAACACGGTTACAGTAATTCACGGAGATGGAACATTAGGATATCCAGAAGCCGCTCCATATGACAAAATTTTAGTAACCGCAGCTTCACCGAGTAAAATACCACCACCTTTAAAAGGACAATTAAAAGATGGTGGAATCATGTGTATCCCAGCAGGTTCTAAAAGTTTTGCACAGAACCTTTACATAATTAAAAAAAAAGGAGAAAACTATGAAACAAAACGTGTTTCAGGGGTTAGATTTGTACCACTTATAGGAAAATATGGATTTGAGTCATAGAATATAATTTCTGAATATGATGAGCTTACTTTTTTGAATTAGCTTCTTTTAATTTCTTTTCCATTAATTCTTTACGAATATTATTTACATGTTTATTATTTTCTATCT
Source organism: Promethearchaeota archaeon (assembly GCA_048941065.1). Taxonomy (GTDB): domain Archaea; phylum Asgardarchaeota; class Lokiarchaeia; order Sigyniarchaeales; family SOKP01; genus Loki-b32. Next base: position 15,329 of record JBHLNY010000037.1, on the reverse strand, counting down.
TTTTTTTCAAAGATTTGTTATTATAGGTCCAGCCATTTCGTTTTTCAGAGTTATATCCTTTAATTTTAATTCATACTCCTTTTTTTACTGACTCTTTATTTTTATTACGATACTAATATATAAAAAGATAATCAAAATCGACAAAATTCTTCCATAATTTGATCAAAATGTAAAAAAGAGAAAAATATAAATATTAAAAAACTTTTATTCGGAATTTAAATTCAAGATTTTTACTCAAATCAAGAAGAGGAGTGACATTAATTCCTTGATAAATCTCTTTATAACCCTCTTCAGTATATGCATAAGCAATTATTGGAAATTTGCTAATTTTAATAGATTCCATTTTACTCTCAATGTTAAATTCAAAATTTAAATTGTAAGATTCGTCATATGCTTTAAAATGAGAATCTTCAAATTTGAAAGGTTCTAGCAAGTTCTTTTCATAATTATCTTTAAATGTTATTTGATTGCTTTCCCATAGAAATTTACTTGTGTCCCCATTAAAGAAAAAAGGAATATCAATTGCCAATTGTAAATTATCGACAATCCTTTCTAGAACATTTTCATTTCCAGGGATCTCCTCAAAATTGACTCTTATTATTATTTCTATTTGGTTTTTTTCAACATAAATATCTTTTGTAATTAAGCAAGGATTTCTAAAGTCTGTTTCTGCATCTTTTACGCTACCATTTTTTTCCATTTCTAAAACTGCTATTTTTCCATTTTTTTCGCTACTTGTAATATTGAAGTTTCCATTAATGAAATCACCACACTCATAATACTGATCTGCCTGTAGCTGATCTAAAGGGACATTCTTGTTTAAAAACCTTATCCGTAACATACTCCTTCTAAATTTATCTACCAAAACTTCTTTATCTTTAAGTTTTTTACTTTCATGATACGCTTCTTCCCATCGTGTTAAAGTATTAAGTAAGTTATAAGATTTAGGTTTGTAATCTAATTCAAATATCGTTCCTCCATCAGATGGATCAATGTAAAGATTCAATGTATTCGATTCAATTAAATAATCTGTCTTACTGTCTTTATTGAAATCCAAAGGAGTTATGTGCATATAAGATTCTAAACTTGGATTTAATAGTGTATTTATCTGATCAATTATTTTCTCAGCATTTATTAAGTGAGTAAATACTGAAAATCTTAAAAACTGTAAATAGACTCCTCCGAAAAGCCCATGCCAATAACAATCATTACACTGAGACTTATAAATTTCATCCCATGCTTTATTAATTTTGTTTAAAATTCTAGAAACTAAAGTGTCATCATCAACTTTTATCAATTGCTCTTCTATATTGATGAGTTTATCTCTTACATATAACATTTTTTTATGCATAGTATTAGATTCAGGATACTTAACTAGAAAATATCTCCAAAATCCACCTTTTAGAAATAAATATTCATCTTGTTTTTCAGGATCATCTTTTAGAGCCTTTCTAATTATTTTAAAACGTTTTCGAATTGGTGTTAATAATACCCATTCTTCCATTTTATCATAACTAGCTGTAGGAAGATATACTAATCCTCTTGCTGGAAACTGTTCCATATAGTCTGATAAAGTTATAGATTTAATCCATTCATTATTTACGATTTGTTCTAAAAATGCAGGAATAAATGGTTTTCCATTATCTCCATCTTGGTGACCCTGGCCCTCCGTATAGCATATTTCATGGGTAGTACCCCATACCCCCATCTTTTCTGCATCAGATATTAATAAAGCAACCCTATCACCTTTTTCATCTGCAATTTCTTCTAGATATTCGATAGAGTAATAGGTTGGCTTCCATGGGGTTAAATATCTTAATTTTTCGTTAATGGAAAATACTCGTAATGTTTTACCCTCATCTTCAGTTATATAACTATAGAGTGTGTTTTCTTCTGTAATTCCCGTAGATCTAAAATGATTATCATCGACAATTACATATTTCAGTCCAACATCATTCAAAAATGAAGGATAATTTGGTTCCCAAACTCTTTCAGATAACCAAGCACCTTTAACTTCTGAACCAAATTCCTCTTTAATTAATTTTGACAATTTTTTCATTTGAGCTATTTTATCACGATAGGGTATAAGGGCAAAAATAGGCTCATAATAACCACCACCTATTAATTCAATTTGCCCTCTCTTTACCATGGTTTTCAATTTTTTTATGAAATCTTTCTTATTTCTCAATAGCCAATCCAATAGATTACCCGAAAAATGAAATGCCACTTTAATTTCAGGAAATAGGAAAATATTATCAATTAAAGGTTTATATGCTTTCTTATAAACGTCTTCGAATACCCATGGGAAATTGTCAACTGGTTGATGAAAGTGAAAAACAATTGGTAATTGAATAGATTTATCATTCATAGTTCTGAACTCACATTTTTACCAGTGGTTAAATATAAGTAAAAGATTTTTACTTATAAAAGATAACTAATTATTGTACTGAAAATTGGATTACATGGTTATTATGTTAAAGTATCTTGATAAAAATTTGGTACAAGAAATTTTTAATTCTAATGAATTTAAAGGGTGGCTTCTTTCAAAAAGATGGTTTGGAGATAAATCAACTCTCTCTAATTTAGACTTCAAGATTATCCTAAATTATTTTGAAATTATTTCTGAAAGGATTTTACTAACAGTAATAGATGTTCAAAAACCAAAATACACAAAATCTTACTTCTTGCCTCTCATTTATTATGAAAAGGTTCAGGAAATTCTTGAAACAAGCGAAAAAGGTGAAAAAGAAAGTATTCTTACTCTTACAGTTAATACTTTTAGTAAGAAGATAGTTCTGAACGTTGAAGGAGAACAAGAAATATTCACTGTAAATTTAGTAGAAGGTGAATATAGTTTATTTTTCTGGAAAAAAATTCTGTTTGATAAAGACATTTCTGAAAGTTTTCCTTCTCGTTCTTTAGGTCTATCACTTTATACAGAACAGTTCCAAGATGATATTAATATGAAAAAAGTTCAAAATTTAATTGAGACTAGTTTATATCCTGAAAGGTATAGTCTCTCACTAACACAATTGGGAGGAGGAAATACTACGAATACCTTATTTCTATTAACAATTTCAAATAATAGAATACCTGGCCAAAAGCCATTTTCATATGTTTTAAAATCATATAAGGAATACTTGGAAAGTTTAGAGCCAACGACTCTATTTATTTTAGTTAAAAACCAATTTCCAAATGCACCTAAAATCTATGGTACAATTAAACTGAAGGGTAAAGAAACAATAGGTGTACTTGAAAACGTCCCAAATATCGGAAATTTAGGAGATATCTATTGGACCGAACTAAATAATATGATTAATGGTGTGTTTCAAGATAGTAATGGAGATTACTCTAACTTAACCGAAAAATCTACAATTTCTAGAACAATTACAGAAAATTGTATCGAAACTTTAAAGGTCTCTAATGAAATTGGAAAATATATTAAAAAGTTGCATGAATCATTAATTTACCCAGAAAAAGAAGAATACAATTTAGAATTAGTAGAAAGTCATGATTATCTTGAATCTTATACAGAAAAACTTAAATCTATGATTTCGAAATTACAAAACATAATGAGTATTCAAACTGAAACTTCATTTTTTAATTTGCCTAAAATTAGTTCTATATTAATTGATATAAAAGATATTATAGAGACTCTTAGAACCAATTTTAAGGAAGTACGGATACCAATTCAACCAGTGCATCAAGATTTACACATGGAACAAATTTTATATAATAAAATTAATGATCAATATCAGTTTTATTTTATAGATTTTGAAGGGGATCCTCAATTAACTCACACAGAGAAAAAAGGAAAATTTCCAATTGAAAAAGATTTAGCATCTTTTCTTAGGGCATTAAGCTATATTAAATTTAACACTTTTCTTAAGTTTATAGAGAAAAAGGTGATTAAGAAGGATAAATATGAGGTTCCTGAAGAGATTCTTTATAATATAATTTTTAGAAGAGCCGCTAGACCCATAAATAAAATTCTTGATGTTATCCTTAATTTTTTAAATGTTTGGGAATCAAAATTAATAGGGAAAATTCTGAAAAAATTAAATGCTGATTATACTCTGATTACTTATTTTTATATTGAAAGAGCACTTTATGAATTAAATTACGAGATTCTATTTCGTCCAAGTAAAATAATTGTACCTATTTTAGGATTAAAAGAAATTATTGATAAAAGTTAAAATTTATTCTCCTTCTATTTCTGGTATTTTAGCAAATTTATATGAGTAATGGGATGATGATCGATCAACAGGACCAATATCTTTTTTATATTGAGACCTTAAACTTTTACTAGATTTCAGTTCTTCCTCTGTGAAATCATAAGTAAATTTGGGGTCATAATTGATTAGCTTATAGACAAAGACTTCAACGAATTTTTTGGGTCCAAATTTCTTTGATATTAAAATGTAGTTCTCCTCATCAATGAATTTAGGAAAAAGTCCCATGTGTTCACATAAATCCAATTTATATTCTATATTACCTATTTTACCTTGTAATCTTGCAATATCATTAATGAACCGTGCAAATTTAATTCCAAATTCCATCTGATTCTCTTCATTTAATGGTTCAACAAGCTTCCTAAAAGTACTCTTTTTTAGAATAATAAAATCTCGATCATTAAGCGATTTAAGAACATTATTTTGGATTATTAGATATTTTGACATGTCAAGATATTTGCGTATAAGATCCGCTTTTGAAATCCCTAATTTGGATCGGACTTTCTCTATATTAGCGTCTAAATCTTCATCAATTCTTACAGTAATTACACTAATTTTTTATTACCTCCTAGATTCTTCTATGTAAGATTTGTATTCAAAATATATCATTAGTAATAAAGGTAATATTTGTATATAAATGATTGTTTTTTACAATTTTTGTAAAAAATTATTTGAAATTATATATACTTATATAAAATATGTGGGAAAATTATTCTCCAAACATTCTTAAGGAAGGCTTTTACTAGCTAGAATTGGTATAAAGTAATTCTTGTTTTTCTTATTTCATGATTAATTAAGAATTAGTTTCATAAATCCTACTTGGTTGACATAAAGATAAGATTTATATGTTTTTGATTTTAGTTTTCAGTAGATTTTAATTGAGCATAAACTTGATCCAATCGTTAGTTATCGATATCTTAAAAATTTAGAAAAAAATTCTTTCAAAGTAGAAAAGATCTAAAAATTATCCTAAAGGGAGATTTTTGGTATTTTTAATAAGTTTTTAGATTAATTTTAATATAATTCAAGATTTTCACTTTTAAAATAATTCAATTTCCATTTACAACATACTCTAAGAACTCTCATATTAAATTGCCCTATTTTTTTATGATGTTATAAGTTTGCAGAATCTAATATTATGGGACGTTTTGATTTCATCAAAAGAATGCTTTATTAAATAAATAAACCCAAAAGCAAAAATAATTTATGCATAATTTTGATAGCAATTGTAATTATTATAATATATTGTAACTATTGTATACAAATAAAACACGAGGTAAACTTAAAAGCACGAAAAAATATTGGTTTCATGTAGACAACCATAGGAATTTAATTAAGGGTTGATTAAAAAGTAATGGAAATTACCGAATCAAGTATTTTGGAAGTCAATCTAAAAAATAAGACCGATTCAATGACAATTGAGTCTGATGAATTAATTGAAAAAATTGTTAAAGCTTTATCTTCTCGAACAAGACGTCAAATTTTGCATCACATCCAAATAGAACCAATGGACGTTTCAAACATAGCTTCTAATTTAAACATGACGGAAGCAAATATTTCTGCCCAAATAAAGAAACTTGAAGAAGCAGGGTTAATAAATTGCGATTATGCGTCTGGAGAACATGGGGTTAGAAAGATTAGCAAATTAAAATTTGATAGAATATTGATTAAATTTTAATTTATCAGATTCTATATTCCCATCTTTTTCTTATTAGTTGAATAATTTCAACAGAATCAATAATTTTCTTAATAAAAATTACGTTTCAATTACTTAATTTAAATTAATTCATTACTTATAATTATTTAATTCTGATATTAGAGCAATTATTTAACAGAGTTAAATCTTTTTGAAAGCTATTATTTTATGTGCTGGATATGGCAAACGTATGAAACCATATACAGAAACATATCAAAAAACTATGATTCCAATTCATGGTAAACCTTTGTTAGAATATCTTATAAATGGGATTAGGTTAGCTGGTTTTAAGGATTTTATAATTGTAGTAGGTTATTATAAAAATCAAATAATTGATTATTTTCAAGAAGGACGAAAATGGGATATAAATATTGAATATATAGAACAACATAAATTAAACGGAACAGGAGGAGCATTATTATTATGTGAAGATTCAATAAATAATCAACATTTTTTTCTAACTTGGGGAGATAAATTAGTAGCCTATGAAGTTTATAAAGAGGTTTTTGAAGTTTTTAAAAGTGAGAGTCCTGATTTTGTTTTAGTCACTAATTATATAGATGATCCTTATAAAGGTGCCGCTGTTTATTGTGAGGGAAATTATTGCTCGGACATTATTGAAAAGCCCCCAAAAGGAACTTCAACTACAAATTTAAATAATGCTGGTATATTTATTTTATCCAAAGATATATTTGAGGTACTTAAGATTCAAACTTTATCAGAAAGGGGTGAAATAGAAGTACCTGAAGCTATAAATTATGGAATAAAAGAAAAGAATTGGAAATTTCGTGTTGTTAGAATCGATAAAGATCAGTTTTATGGTGATTTTGGAAATGTTAAGAAATATGAAGAATTTTTAAATGATTCTAATTGGCTTAAATCACTATAAATTTGTTTTCAAAGATAATTACCGAAATTTTATTATTATCTATTTTTTAATCTTTATTTATGGAGAAGATAGCTTTTACCTGTAATATGGTAGAACAAGGTTTTACTAAAGGTGCTTGTGAAGTTAACCTTAAGAATGGCTCTAAGCAGGTAGCATGCAGAGCTACTTTAAAGTTTGAAAATGGTCAACATTTTAGATTAATTACAGCAATGCATTTATCAAGACCAGAAGATTATTTTTCAATTTATCAGTCAGGATGTAATCATACTTGTTTAAAATGCCATTCTTGGGAATTCTCTAAATATTATAATGGAGTTTGGTATTCTACTGATGAGATTGCTGAAAGTTGTTACGAATATGAGAAATCTGTAACAGTATTTGAGCCAAGAGAACGTGCGTTGATGTACTATGCCACTGATTTATGTAAGCATTGTGGTTCTTGTATATTATTTAATAGAAGAAGTCCATTATGTCCAGATAAAGTGCCAAAGCATAAAATTGTGTTAGGAGCTCAAGGATTTGGTCCTGCCCGAAATATTATAGCTTTTACGGGAGGAGATATAGCCTGCCAAGCTAAATTTTATGCAGAGGTTACAAAAAAGATAAAACAACGCTCTAAAAGTCTTTGGGTGCTATTAGAAACGAATGGCTATGGATTAACTCCAAAAAATTTAGATCTGCTCCAAAAAGCGGGTTTAGACTCATATTGGTTAGATATCAAAGCTTTTGATGCTGAAATTTATAAAAGATTATGTGGAACCTCAAATAAAACTGTTCTAAATTCTCCAATGGAAATTTTAAAGAGAAAGTTCATTTTAGAGATCCTCACAGTCTACATCCCTAATTTTGTAGAAATTGATCAATTCGAAAAAATAGCTAAATTAATTGTAAATATAAATGAGAATATACCCTTTCACATTTTAGCATTTTTTCCACAATACAAATTAAAAACTTTTCGATCTCCTAATCTTGATGAAATATTAGAGACATATGAAACCATAAAAGAAATAGGGTTGAAAAATGTGAAAATTGGGAATATTGGAGTATTTGCTAAAACCGAAGAAGAAATGAAAAGATTAATACAGATTGTTGGTCCTGAAGCAATTTAATTGATTTAAAATTCTTTATAATAAGATATTAAGGTATTTTTTATTTTTTCAAAGTGTCCTAAGTGCACCTTTAAAAGATCATCTAAAGATTCTTGAATTCCTGCTTTTTGTATTCTCTTTGTGATTTTAAAATAGGGAGTATCTTTAAGGTTCTTAACCAAAGACTTGTTGCTTTCTGTCTCTCTTAGGAGGTAACCAATTGAATCTATCACTTTTATTCCAGCATTTCTTTGAATGATTTCTAATAACAATGTATCAAATGTAATCCTTAGAATAACTTCATGATCAAAATCAGCAGTCTTAGGAATTAGATATTCTTTAAGTAGAGATATTGACTTTTGAAAGAGTTTAATTGAATCTTGACCTAATTCTTTTATTTTCTGATCAAAGGAGTTATTTTTAGTTAGCGTTAAGCATAATGCGGCTACAGTTTGATATTCAGCAACAAAATGAATAAACCTTGCCTTAGTATTTAAAACAGTATCTTTTGATTCTGCCTCATCTAGAAGTTCACCTAAATTATTAAGAGATTTTCTAAAGTATTTGGCTATCTCTAAGAACTTATTAGCTGAAGCCTCATAATCCTTATCAGATAGTAACTGAAGTGCTTTTTTTTCTTCCTGTTCATATAATTCATCAAATTTATTAATTTTCATTACTGCTTTTAGAATTAACCTTTTTCCTAAATCCTTCTTTATGTGTGAACGTTCATATGCTTGCCCTGCTTTTAAAAGTAAAAGGGAGGATGGGCTATGGAAGTCTTCTGGATCAGCTTTAGATAAATATTCAGAAGCTTTTTCCCAGCTTTCACCAGCTGATTCCCAATCATTCATAGCATAATAAAGATTTGCCAAACGCATAAGCAACTTAGCGGATATTTCATATAACTTTAATTCTTCAGTTTTTCGAATTATTGAATTTAACCTGTAAATTGCTTGAATATTATTCTTAAATTGGGATATAATCTGTACAATTCTAATAAATAATTCATCTAATTTGATATAACTGCCTAAATCAAGATAAATCTGAGCCGCTTTCTCATAAAAGTTTATAGCATCATCTCCTTTACCTTTATCTGCTGCGATCTCCGCTTTATCGATTAACTGAATTGCTTCTAATTCTCTATCATCCTTATAGGTATTACTAAACACTATGTTACTTCACCTTATCAAGTCAAAAGGACCTTCTGATATATTTAAACAAGGAATTCTTTATATTAAAGTTATGTTAAGTAATTTTCAAATATTTTAATTTATAGAAATTAAAAGATTGAATTCTTATTTATACTTATTTATACAAATAAATAGATGAAAATTATACTTTTTAATGATTCTTTAAAAGTCTAATATTTCGATTTTTGACTATATTTCTAAATTCAAGTGCTTGATAAGCAGATGAGAAAGATTCTTTAGCATCCTCTATAGCTCCATAAAATATGAAATTAGAAAACCAAGTGGCAATAAACATTATACTAGCTCTTCTATATCGCGTATGGAATTTAATGTTTAAACGAGGTGATGAAAATTGAAATAAGAATAAGTTCGGGGCCGTACCAACTGGAAGCTCAAGTGAGGAACTAATTATTTGTTGAGTCTCTAGTACATGAGCAAGACTCTCCAGATTAATAACACCACCATCAACCCAAATCTTCTCAACTCCTAATTTTTTTAAACCTTCTAATATGCTACTATTATTTGGTTGATTCTTTTCTGTTATGTATGAAAACCTTTGAGTAGAAGTCATGTTTTCAGAACCAAGAATTAGTACTACTACTGAAGATATTTTAAAATTCTTAATGAGTTCTAGTTCTTTGCTGTTTTTTAGATTTGAAACTGTATTATAGATGTATTCGTTTGGTTCAATACCTCGTTCATTAAGATATTCAACTCCCGCAATTCTAGACTCAATATTGCCTCCTAATACAAAAGGTGGGTCAAAGTGCTCTAAATAAAAATCTAAGTATTTAACCATGGCTTTAGGAGTAGTTGCGGATATTTCAACAAAATTAGGTATTTTATATTGGTTAGATAATGACAAATGTGTATTGATTCGCTTTAGAGCTTTCCTCTCATTGAAAACTTCGGTATTTTTGCGATCGATAAATGATTGTCCTTGATAAAATTGTGTTCCAATTAATACAGGTGGTAAATCAAAATTTCCTCGCCCTACTTTAACATCTCCGTAACAATAAAATTTTGAGTCTTTCATGAAAACCTTTAAAGAGAGACTTAAATGCTATTATCTATTACATTTATATAAGTTATTTAAGCTATTAAACAATTCTATCTTTAGGTTTTCTTGATTTTTTAATCTTTAATAAAATATCGAGCTCTGCTATATACCAACATAGCATGTCATAAGGATGATTTGAAAAAAAGATTTCTGCTGCTTTTTCTCTAACTCTCTGTTTATTTGCATACCTTGGATCTTTTTGAGCAATTAATTGTCTTTCAGCTAGCATCCAACATAATATATCATATGTATAATTCTTTTGTGAAAGATAA
>JBHLNY010000037.1:0-4799 GCA_048941065.1 Promethearchaeota archaeon | reverse complement strand
GTATTTTAATGAAGATCAAGTTTAACCCCACACTGCTTGCACTGGGAATTTAAAAGTTTTTGAAAGCAATCTTTATGATATAATTGACCACATTCTGGATTACCACATTTAACAACTTTTTGTCCTTTCTCAAAAATAAATTGGCAAACGGGACAACTTGAATAAAGAGCGTCATCTCTAAGCTCATCACTATTAATTAATTTCGCAGAAAAGGTTTGTGGTTTCTGAAAACTAACCTCCTTTTGACCTTTCGTAAGAACTCTTAATTTTTGTATTTGAGTAACTTCAGTTGGGATCTTTAACAAATAAAAGCAATGAGGACATCTTGCTGTTCCAGATTTTTTTAATTTAGTGCTATGTTGAGAATCAGCCCAAGCTGACAAACAATGAATATGAAATGGTGTTTGACAATTAGGGCAATATCTGCCGGTTACATAAAATGATCCTTTAGTATATGGATTTTTATCTGAAAAACATATTGAACATTTTTTAAAATCAGCTTCTCCTCTCAATTGTTTTATACGCTGTTCTTGATCTTTAGTTAAATCTTGAACTCTTAGTAATGTTGCGGCAATTTTCCTAAGAAATGCGGGATTTTCAATGTTAACTTCTTTTTTTCCATAAGTTTTTATGTTTGCTTCAGCAAAATTGTGAGCAGAATATAATAAAGTCTCACCATCACTATTAAAATAGTGTTTTCCTCCAGTAATATCGCTCACTTTTTTCAAAATATTACCTTGCCCCACATTTCCAACTCTAAAAGTATCAATTTTTATATTTAATCCTTCTGCGAGGCGTGCCATTTTTAATGGATCGACACTAGTATCTTTTGTGTAGTTTCCATCAGAAACAAGAAGTATTTTAGGACTTTTAGCCTCTATTTTTCTCAATTCAATAATCACTGTTTTAATTGATAGAGCTAATCCTTCCCCCATAGCAGAACATCCTTCAGGTTTTAGTGAATCTAATGCTGAATAGAGACTATTCATAAAAGTTGAACTTGTAAAGTCTACAACTTTTTTTGCTGTATCTGAAAATTTAATAATTGCAAAAGCACTTGAGTTGTCTGAATTAAATCTGTCAGTTATTAATTTTTTCACTGCTTTTATACAACAAATCAATCTGTTAGGAGCAAAATCTGTTCTAAACATTGATCTTGATGTATCAATGCAAATAACGACATTTTCGGGAACTCGTAGCTCAGACATCTTATTCTGATGGTCTTTTTGAGATTTTTGCTAAATAAAATCTAATTACTCTATTTTATATATGTATATTAATTTAATATAAATACTAATATTTAATAAAACGTTTTATAACTATTAAAATAAAGAATGTATTATTGAATTAAAAAGTAAATTCTAACTTAATCTGATGTATAATGTCAGAGAATAGTGAAAAAGAGATAATTATAAAAGATTTCTTTAAAAGCAATGTTATTTTCTCAGAATTAGAAGAAGTCTTACGATTAAAACCAGAAACAATGATTGGTGTTGATAAAGTAAGTTCTGATAAACTAGTTGAGAATAATATTAAAACAATTGAAGATTTGGCAAATTTAACAGTTGATAATCTCCCCGACATTGAAGATTTATTACCAAGTATTTTTAGAAAGTGGGTGAAAATAGCTCAGGTTATACAAAAAGCAGTAAAAGAACAATTAAGACGTCATAAGAAACTTTTAATGATTGGTTTAGATAATGGGGGTAAAACATCTATTCTAGCAGTGGTTCAAGATAAATTCTCAATTATAAAATCCTTATTGCCGACTAGAGGTGTTAAAAGAGAGAAATTGGATTTTTTCGGTTATCCCATTATTTCGTGGGACCTAGGTGGGCAAGTACAATATCGTGAGAAATTATACTTCAATAGACCGGAATTATTTTTTACTGAGGCTGATCTTCTATTATATGTTATTGATAGCCAAGATCCAGAAAGACTAGCGGAATCAGCTAATTACTTTCGAGAAGTATTAAAAGCTTTAGTAGAATTAGATGAGCAACCAGAGATTTTAATAGTTTTTAGCAAAAGTGACCCAGATTTCCGTAAAACTCTCCAATGGCAAAGAAATATTGAAGCTATAAGAAATAAATTTAATAACATAATGGATGAATTTGAGCAATTCTCAATAGATTACTGTGATACATCAATATTTCAAATCACAACCATATGGCAAATGTTTAGTATTGCATTAAAAAAAGTCTCTGAAACTTCTGAAATTATTGAAAACATTCTTGAGGACTTTACTACTCAAGTTGAGGGTAAAGCTTCAAGTTTAGTATCGATGGATGGTTTAATTTTTGGAAGTTATACTAAAACGAGTACTGATGAGATGTTAGTAAATAATACAGCTCTATTGCTACAAACACTCTCAAATTTTTACAATTCAATTGGGTTAATACGGGAAAAATCAATTTCACTTGATTTACCGTTAAATGGCTTTACAATCAGAGGTGATAAATTATTTGAATATTCAGAACTTCAAATACCGGTATACTTATGGCTTCTCTCGGAAAATCCAGAATTATTACAAGAGAAAATAGACTATTTTAGAACACAATTATTACCATTGATCAATTTATTCCTCTAATTTTAACTTATATTAATGTTATCTTATCTTTTTAATTATAAACCTCAAATTAAATCATTAACTTCTTCATTCTAGCTCTTTATTAGCAGCAAGTAAATATTCATTACATCTATCCATCATTTCAATTGCTTTATTCAAGTAATTAACAATTGGTCCTAATCCTCTACTCTCTGCAATATCTCGCCATTTTGAAAATGATTCTTTATGGGAATCATTATGATCTGCCCAATGTTTCAACAACTTTGATAATTTTAAAATATCCCTATCTTGCTTATCCACAAATTCTCACTTCTTTTAAATTTAAAAACTATATCCTACAATTATTAAATATTACTCAATAAATTTTGGAATAAGAATCCTAAGCATAACAACCTAAATAAAAATTTAAAAAAAGAAAAATAAAAAATTTAAATTATGCGTGGCATAATCGTTGAAGTAAAGTTGGATCTATAATCTCTTTTGGTTGCCAATTCTTTTCTTTAAGATATTCTTGAATTTCATCTTTCATGTTAATAGGAATATCTGCTTCTACTCGAATATATTTTTCTAAATCATTAGGAAATTGAACGCCTTTATATTTACGTTCTAAGTCAATCCAATGAGATAACTTTATCATTCTCCCTTTCGAATTGTCTGCAGGTCTTAAACATAATTTGGCGACTAAACAAATTGCATGCTCAATTGTTTCAGCGGTAGTTAATAAATGTTCTGGTCCAGGGCCAACTAAGTGATCCGGAGTTGCGTCTCTTGCATTCCAAACTTTCCAAGTATCATCATCATCAGATCTACCAATATACATTCTTCTATATTCCGCAGAATGAGGTCCTACTACAGCAGGTACACCTAACCCATTTGCCATACTAGCAATACTAGCAGCTTTTTGACTCATTGCTCCCCAAGCAACACCACATGCTCCTACTCTATTTAAAATATAATCAGCGATTTCTTCAAAATTCCCTCTCAATGGTCTCCTAGCAAAAATATTTGCCACTTTGCAAGCAGCTCCAGTGATATGAGGATTTGAAACACAACTTCCAACATTTACTAACCCACCACGGTCAAAATCTCCAGGAAATCGATCATATAAAGTCTTACCCTCCTCATCTTTAACAAGCCCAATATCCATTGCACCACATCCAGAAACTACTACTATATAATTTCTTTTACAGAATTCCTCTGCCATTAAGTATAGCTCTTGAATGTCTTTACCATAATTAGCACAACCAATAATTGCTACTATTCCAGGAATTTCTCCTAGAACAATGGGAGCGCCAACATTCCTAATTTCAGTATCCATTATAGGACCACGCCCAACCCTACAGTTAAAAGTCTCGCTCCGGATCTTCTCACGACCAGCATATTGTATTAAAGTTAATGGAGATACATTTTTCATACATTCAGCCTCACATCGTCCACAACCAAGGCAAAGATCAAAGGTATCCCCTAGTACTGAAAAATCTCCCTCTTTTGCTAGTCGAATCCCTTCTACAAGTGGTAAATCATTTGGACAGTTTCGTTGACAGTTTTCACATCCATTACATCTATATGCCATATCAATACACCCTTGCTCATCAGGAATTCCACTTCTGGCTTTTCTTATAGGTTTTACTTTAATAGCAGTTTCAGCAGCTACTTCACCAGCTTTTATAGGATCCAATATTAAAACACCTGGAGTTTTACCACTGACTAATTCATCAACGATTTTTTCAGTAGGATCATTTGTTCTGTCAGGAAGACCACCCATTATTTTCTCATTAGTAGCAATAAATGGAGCTCCTATCAATTGAGCCTGTTCAAAAGAGCGTAAATTTACACATTGTTCATCAACCATTACAACATCAGCTAAACCTGAACGGATAAAATGAAGTTGTCTGGACATTGAACCTACAATTTTAGCTCCATCATAATATCTTGTTAAATCATGTGCAGTGCAACAGATTGCTCCGACATCAACCTTATTTTCAATTCCTTTTTCTCTTATATAGTCAACTAACTCTATTCCTGGAGCAACATTATGTCCAATCATCAAAATTGTCGCTTTGCTTGTATCCATTGTTCCCATACCTAATTCTACAATAGGAACATCTGGATCTCCCATAGGAAATCCATAAGCAGCAATTTGTACTGCATCAGAAATCTCCATACCAACAGAGTCTGCTAAACCAGCTAAAAAGCTTTTAGCTTCATAATCTAAATAGTTTGATTCTTG
>JBHLNY010000036.1:1079-17997 GCA_048941065.1 Promethearchaeota archaeon | reverse complement strand
TATTGGGGGAATAATATTTCTATAAACCAGTCACAAAGGAAAAGCACATGGGAAATAATAAAAAATATTTATAATGCTTTAAATGATGAAAAATTTCATACAATAAGTGATATTTCTCAAAAGGCTAATTCGAATTGGAGTACAATTAAAAATCAAGTTGAACTTATCAAAAAGATCCAAGATTTGCCTAAAATTGATATAATCCATGCTTCAAAACAAATATTAGTAAGGAAAAAAGAGATATAAAAAAATTCTGCTTTGTGATTATATTAATAAACAAAGAATATCGTAGAATTATTATTTATTAAGTCCTACGGGACATATTTTAAGGCAATAACTACAATAATTGTTGTTTAATAAACTCTCGATGCATTTTGAGCGATCAATATGGGTAATTACCCCAGAATTTTTTTTTATGGGTTCTTCATATATTGCTCCACCTTTACAATTTTTTACACAAGCTCCACAACCTTTGCAAAATTCTTTCAATTCATCGAAATCTCTTTCTTGAGTCATAGGTATTTCAGCATCGGTCGTAATCATACTCCATCTTTGTCTTGGTCCAAATTCAGGAGTAATTATCAACCCATTTTGTCCCATCACTCCTAAATTTGCAGCTACGACATGAGGGCCATCTAGAAGTTTTCCTCCAAAAGGATGATGAGCTTCACTTTTATATCCTTGTTCTTTTAGATACTCTGTTAATTGAATTGTAATGTCTCCCAATATTTTAAAAACCCGAAAAAGCTCAATTTCACAAATTCCACTTGGAGCGGTTTTAACTTTGTCCCATTTTATTTCCATTCCGAGAATTACAGCATTTCTTCCATACACCTTAAGATCTTTAAAAATGTAATTATCATTAACAGGAGTATACCCTATAAAATCTATATCAAGCTCTTTTGCCCTTTTTTCAAATTCAGACCAAAAATCGGGCGTAACTTTTGTCTTCGTATTATTCTCATTTCCATACTTTGTTTTTCTTGAATTTTGAAATCCTTTAAAGGTTCCTCTTATATATTTACTAAATAATTTAGCACTTTCATGATCAAATACATCTGCTGGACCTAAGCTCATGTTAAATAATTCTTTAGGCACAATAAAAACAAGATTTTTATTTTTACCTATATAGGTCGGTTCAATCCCGGCATCTGACATTTTTTTCACTTTCAATTTAAAAAACTAAAATTTCTATTTAACTTCATATTAAAAATAATATAAAGATACTTATTTTAAAGATAACTTCAAACAGCATTTATTACTTTTATGGAAAAGAATTATATCTATTTTTTCTTGAGAGTTAAATATATAATCATTACTTTTTCTTCTTAACAACTCCAAAAATCCTTCGCCAATCTTTTAATAAAGGAAGACGTTCTGTTGCTTCTTCAATCCATGGAAGAGATCCCTCCTTTCCCATCTCACTAATCAGAATATCTTTTGATTCAATTATTTTCTTGTAAACTTTATACTGTCTTTGTTTCCAATTTAAAATTTCCTTATAAGTTAAAATTTCAAATCCACATTCTTGTAGAATAGGTCGATAGTCCTTAATAGTTGTTGGTGTTTCCCAACATGTAAATATAAGTGACGCATCTGAACGAAGAATTCTGGCAATTTCGCTAATGCCTTTTACCTTATCTTGTACATATGTAAGGGTATCAACACTTACTGCTCCATCAAAATAACTATTTGGGAAGCTTGTTGAACAAATATTCATCACATGGAATTCAACTTTATTTTCTAATCCAAACTCAGGTATTCGTTTTTTTGCTAAGTCAATAGCAACTTCTGAGAGATCAATACCAACATAATTTGCATTTATTTCACGTGCTATCCACAATCCTGGTCCTGCTTTTCCACATCCAATATCAAGAAAAGTTTCTCCAGGTTTAATCTTAAGATATTTTACTATATTCCGCAAATCCGTCATTGTAACAAAACTATCAATAGCTAAATCCTCTGGATAATCATTCCCATAAAATTTTCGGAAAATCTCTTGTACGATTTGACTTTTTTTTTGTTGGTACCAAAAATTAGCTCTTTCTTCCTGTTTTAAGATCTCGAGGTTCTTTTCATTCATCTTTTCACCCTAAAGAATTGCTTTTAATAATAAAATACGAAAATTTTTACTTTAATTCATATTAAAAAAAATATAAAGATAATTGTTTTAGAAATAATCTCTCTATGTATAATTGTCGTTTCTGTGGTAATGAATTAGAATCAAGATTTTCTAAATGTTTTAACTTATATTGTCAAGGACAGGAGTTTAATAAGGGGAATTTAGTTGTATATAGGTTAAATCCTAATTTTGGAATAGGTCGAATTGTTAAAAAGATAGAAATCCCTTCATCAAAATCACTTGATGATGAGGATACATTTTTTATCACGGAATTTAAAGTAGTATTTAAAAATAATATTATTAAGATTATCCATCCAATTGACCTAGTCCATTATATCTTTGAACTAAATGAAAGAGTTATCACTAAACAAGGAACTGGGATTATCAATTCTGATGATTTCTTAATTAAAGACGGTTTAATTTCTTATGAATTATTAATGCCAAATGGAAAAAAAACTCAAATATTTGAGCCTGAAATTTATTCAAAATATGAAACACCGTTAGAAAGTCTAATTAAAAGCAAAAAAATTGATCCTCCACAGAACTTCTTAATTAAATATTGGGCTAACCTATTTCATTCTTACTATACATCATATCAAATAAAATGTATAACAAATTCAAGACTTTCATTACTGCCCCATCAAATAAATGTAGCTCATCGTTTATCGGAGGAGCATTTTCCAAGGATTATTTTAGCTGATGAGGTAGGTCTTGGGAAAACAATTGAAGCTGGAATTTATATAAAAGAAATGATGGCCAGAAATTTAGCTGAAAGGATCCTAATCATTGTACCTGCTTCACTGGTAAAGCAATGGGCTTTTGAAATGCGAAATAAGTTCAATATTGAATTTACTATCTATGATGGGAAGAAAATTAAAGAATTAAAAAGAAAAGGGCATTACAAAAGTGCTAAGTTCTTGAGAAATCCATTTTATTATGATAATTTAATTATTTGCTCACTTCAATTTGCTAGAAATCGTAAATATATAGAATTTTTATCCCAAATTTCATGGGATATCGTGATTTTCGATGAAGCACATCATTTAAGACGCTATTTACTTAATACCCTTACAGGTTATTATAGAGAAACACTCAATTATGAATTGGCTCGAAGTCTAAGCCAAAATGCTGAGAGTTTACTTTTATTAACAGCGACTCCTCTACAACTCCATTCTTTCGAATTATTTTCTTTAATTGAACTTATACATCCAGAAATTTTTGAAAATTTTAGTGATTTCGAACATTTTAGGAAAAATATGCCATTTATTAACTTATTAGTTTCAAATCTTAATCAAATTGATGAATTAAATAATTTTGAAGTAAAAAATACCATAAAACTTCTGAAAAGTCTTCGATACATCTATAAAGATAAAACTAATGAGCAAATTTTATCACAAGTTAAAGATGATTCTTTCAAATTAAATTTAATAAATAAAATTGAAAAAGATCATACTTTATCGAAGTTTTTAATCAGAAATCGCAAAAAAAATGTATTTTCTAAAGAATTTTTGAATAAAAGGTTAGTAAATACAATAATGGTTTACCCAACTAAACAAGAATTAGAACTTTATAATGAAATCCGATTATATCTCGCTCAAATTTATAACGCCTCTATAAGTAAGGAAAATACGGGAATAGGATTTGTAATTACAACCCTGCAGAAATTATTAACTAGTTCAAAATATGCATTTTTAAAAAGTCTTGAGCGAAGATTAGAACAAATTAACCGATTTAAAGACATTTTTCTGAAATTGGATGTGATAAAAGAAGAAGATCCTGAATATTTTGAATTAGAACTTGAAGATCAAACCCTTGATTCTGAAATTATTGGATTGAAGGAATTAATTTCTCAAGAACATTCAGATGAATCATTTAATATTATTAATCAAGAAAAAATTTTAAAAGATTTTTATGAGAAGCTAAAAGTTCTACCCTATGATTCAAAAGCAGATAAGCTAATTGAGATCATCAAGGAGATTTATTCTCAAAATCCCAAAGAAAAAATTTTAATCTTTACTCAATTTGTGGATACTCTCCTTTATCTAAAAGATCTAATTGAGAAAGAAAATGATGGTTACTTAGTTGAAATTTTTTATGGAGGGTTAGATAAAAATCAAAAAGATGCAGCAGTTGAGCGGTTTCGTACCCATGAGAAATTCTCAATACTTATTTCAACAGAAATAGGAGGAGAGGGTCGAAATTTTCAATTTTGCAGAATATTAATAAATTATGATTTACCGTGGAATCCTATGAAACTAGAGCAGAGGATAGGGAGACTTGATAGAATAGGACAAAAATCACGTGAAATTTTTATTTACAATTTATTCATAGAAGGAACTATAGAAACAGATGTAATTTCTGCTTTAATAAAAAGAATTAACTTATTTGAAGAATCAATAGGAATTTTGGAGCCAATCATAGGTAAAATTGAAAAAGATTTTAAAAGTTTGATTTTCATCGAAGATGACCATAAAAAGAGGAATATCCTCAATAAGTTTTATAGAACTCTTGATGACGAGATTCAAAAAGCTAAAGAGATTGAAATGCAATTAGATGATTTAATGATTGACAGAAAATCTTTTCAAATGGAGGGCCTAATTACTTCTTTAGCTTCATGTATCGATGTTAAACTTAGTCATAATGAATTATTCCTTTTAATAAAATATTTCTTTAATCTTGATAACTATAAGTATGGATACTTCAAAATTCTAGAAAAAAATTATGATAAATACGAAAAAGAAATAGATGTTAATACAAAAATACTTTTAAATGACTTTTTTACAAAGAATTCTAAATTTAACCTTTCAAAAGAATATTTGGGTACTTTTAGTTTAGACATCGCACGCGAAAAGGAAGAAATTGATTTTTTTGCTCTAGGCCATCCTTTGATCAATTCAATACTGGATTATACCATGGAAAGTTCATTTCCGGGTTTTTTTACTGTTTTACAAATAAAAAAAGATGCTTTACCGGAAAAATTTAACTCATTATTCATAGAAAATAATCAATTATATCTATTTATTTTTACTGTTAAGTTTCAAGGATATATTATTGAAAATCAAGTTTCTGCGGTATTAATTAACAAGAATGGGAATGAAATTGAAAATTTAAATGAATTTATCTTAAATATTGAAAATTTTAATAAGATTTTCCATTTCAAGAATACGATTCCTAAAAAATTAGATTTAAACTATGAAAGTATAGACTCTCTTTCTAAAACTGCTAAAAATATCGTTAAATCTAAAACTTCAATGTGGAAAAAGGAAATTAAAACTTTAAATGACAAAATATTTGGTTTAGAACGAAGCAAAAAGGAAAAAATATATACACATAAAAGAAAGGTCTTAAAATTTAAACTTAATACTTTAAATCAAAGATTAGAAAGAAAGGTAAACAATAGGCCCACAGAGAGACAATTATATAATATTAATAAAATATCGGATGATGATAAAAAGCACGATAGGTTAAATAAAATTCAAAAATTAGAAGAAGAAATAGCATTTATAGAAAAAGATATCCAAAAAATAGAAAAAAAATTAGATGATTTATCATTTGAATTTGAAGATATTAAACAAGAAATGGTTAAAAGGAATTTAGCTAAATTTTATACAAATTTACTCTCGTTTGCTGCAATTACTATTAATTAGATCGTAATCTTAGTCTTTAAACATCCTTTTGACTAATTCAATAAACGCTTTTTCAACATTATCACCTGTTTTTGCTGAAGTCTCTATATAAATTGTATTTTCTTGTTCAGCAAACCAGGTAGCTTCATTTCCACTAACGATATCCCCAATATTCTCGACTAAATCGGATTTATTACCTATTAAAATGAAAGGGATCCTTGTTTCCATAATGTCATACATTTCTGAAAGCCAAATTATTATTTCTTCAAATGTTTTCCTTCTTGTAAGGTCAAATACTAATAATGCGCCATTGGCTCCCTCATAGAAATTCTTGTGCAATAATTTAAAACGTTGTTGCCCTCCAATATCCCAAATTTGTAGATAAACATTCTTATTTAAAACAAGTAACTTTTTAGTTAAAAAATTCGCTCCAATAGTAAGGATATAATCCATAGAGAACTCGTTTTTTACATACCTATATAGTAAACTTGTTTTGCCTACGGCTCCCGGACCTAAAATAAGCACTTTGAATTTATACATAATTTTTTATTACTTCGATGAATTTATTTTGTCAATTAATTTATACATTTAATTTTAATGCTTTTTAGTATTTAAAATAAAAAAATCTAAGTTTAGCTAATTGATAATGAGTTAAAGAAATGAAGGAAAAAAGATCATTTTTTAATCATTTTATGAGTTAATTCAATGAAAGCATTTTCAACATTATCGCCTGTTTTTGCGGAAGTTTCTATATATATACTTTTTTCTCCTTTCGTAAACCTTTCAATCTCCTTTCTATCAACTATTTCACCGATTTCTTCAATCAAATCAGATTTATTTCCTATTAACAAAAAAGGTATTTTTTTATCCATGATTTGATACATTTCGGAAAGCCATCTCTTTATTTCTTCATATGTATGTTCTCTTGAAAGATCAAAAACCAATAATGCCCCATTGGCACCTTCATAAAAATTTGCACGTAAGAATTTAAATCTCTCTTGGCCCCCAATATCCCAAATCTGCAATTTTGCCTTTTGACTCGGTTTAAATTCAATTGTTTTAGTCAAAAAATCTGTTCCAATAGTCAATTTATACTTTAAAGCAAATTCATTCTTTACAAATCTATTTATAATACTGGTTTTTCCTACAGCACCCGGACCGATCACAATTATCTTAAAAGCATATATTAGGTCATGCATTTAAACCAAATTGATGAAATGAGCTAAAGATTTTATTTTTTATGAATGAATATTAAATTTCTTTGATTAATTAGATTTCAGTTAATTAATTATTAAAAGTTATGTATCCTAAAATTTTCTTTTTATTTTAAAAATTAAATATTATCCTCGAATTAAATTATATTTTATTCCAAATTTCTTAAATAATTTCGTTCCTCCTCCTTCTTGCACAACCTTAATAGTAGATTCCGAATCTTCAATTTTCATTCCTCCTACAATATCCACGCCGTAATCAAATAAAATATCCGGAATCATACTGGCACTGGGACCTAAAATTGAAACACAACGAGCTCTTCTTTTAAAAGTCTCTAAAATTTCCTCAAATGTATTATTTAATAAAGCAGTGCCCGTACAAAATAGAATATCAGTAGTTAATTCATTTTTTTCTAACTGTTCTATATCCTTTTTAATAATAAAATTCTCATATTTAGCTGAAAGAGAAGGATTATTTTCAATAATTATTATATTTCGGGTAATTTTACTTATTTTTTGAATCATTGGCTTTAGCAATCCAATGAAGGTTACTTTAGCATCTTTTTCGATTTTTAGATATTCAATTAAATTTTCTTTGATTCTAACATATGGATTACCCCAATCATTATCTTTAGCAATTTGAAATATATATTGAGATGCTGCATTCAATGTAGCTATACCAATAATTTTTTTTAAGCTTGGTGACTCATATGACCATTGTAATAATTCCATTATAGATTTATCAGTAAGATTACCAGCAAAACTAATTTTATTACAATCAGTTTTTTTAATCACACTAGGTAAAGTATAAGCTAACCCTAGAAATGGTTCATATGAATATGCAGTCGCCTCAACAGCAGTATAACCTAATCCAATTACTACTTTTGTAATTTTAGGAGGCAAAATCTTATGATATTTATAAATCTTTTTTACTAATTCTACAGTTTTTTCTAAAATCATTGATAACCACTAAAATTCAAAGATGCTTGTTATAAGAATAAAAATTTTTATATCTTTGATAATTAAATCTTTAAAATCAATAAAACTTAGTATAACTTAATTAAAAAATGTGAATTGTATAATGAATTATATAATTATTGAAAATGCAAAAATAGGAGAGATAAAAGCGAAATTATTACCTGAAAAGAATCCTGAAACATGTAAAACAATCTGGGATAGTCTTCCATTAGATTTAGATTTAGCAAGGTGGGGCGAAGAACTATATGGCTCCATTCCAGTCAAAATTGAACTGGAAAACTCTCAAATTGATTGCGAAATTGGAGACATAGGATATTGGCCAGATGGAACTGGCTTTTGTATATTTTTTGGGAGAACTCCAGCAAGTACATCTGATAAGCCAAAAGCTGCCTCTCCTGTAAATATCTTTGCTAAAATTGAAGGAGATGTTAGCATTTTTAAGCAATTTTCTTCTTTTTCAGGTAGAGTAAAAAAAGAAGATTAAAGTGGGGAAAAAGCCAAAACATGAAAAAGAAATGGTATAAGGGAAAAGTATTTGTAATAACTGGGGCGGCAGGTGCGATAGGAAGCGAAGTTTGCAGACTTTTTGCCCCCTTAGAAATGAGAATGTTTTTATTAGATCTCCCTGGGCCATCATTGGATGAACTAACAGAAGAAATTAAAAATTTAGGTGCTGAATACGTTGAAAAAATTGCTTTTGATGTCACCAACAGGGAACAAATAGAATCCGGAATTAAGAATATTGGAGAAAAGGAAAAATATATTGACATTTTATTCAATAATGCTGGAATAGGTAATACCTGTTCAATTACAAATCAAGGGACATTTGAAGAATATCGTAAAATAATGTCCATTAATGTTGATGCTATGTGGCTTGTCCTTCAGGCAGCTGTTCCTTATATAGGACGACCTGCTCCAACAAAAAAGTACCCAGAAAGACGTGAAGGTCAATTAATTTTCTCAGCGAGTTCCGCAGGAAAAGTAGGAATTCCCAATTTAGCAGCCTATAGTATGAGTAAACATGCTGTTGTAGGTTTAGCAGATTCAACTCGATTAGAATATCGTATGCAAAATCATAATATTCAAATCATAACTATCTGTTCTGCTCCTGCTAAAACTAAATTTTGGGAATCTACACCAGAAATGAAAGAATGGGCTAATAAGTATCAAAAAAGAGGTTTTTTATACAAATATGTTGAAGCTGCGGATGTTGCTAAACGTGTTATGAAAGCATCTCGCAAATATAAAAGAGAGGTATTTGTACCACGGTGGTGGTGGCTATTATCATATTTACAAGTTACAAGTCATAAAGCAGTCGGAAAACTATTAATAAAAATTGAAAAAAGTAAAACGCATCAAAATGACAGAGAAAAAGTGGACAATTAATCTCTCCGATATAAACTATTTTTGATATGAATTCAGAAAGAGTGGAAATTTAAATTATAATTCCTTTTTCCATCATTCTATAATTCAATACAAAGGCATAAAGTGAATTTTCCAAAAATAACTCAATTTCTTTTTAGATTTTTAGCTAATATCTTAATTAAATATTAAAATTTTTAAAGGGTAGTGGCATATTTTATTTAAATGTCTCAAATAGAATATGCTATCATAACGAACAACTTAACTAAAAAGTTCAACGATTTTATAGCTATTGATAATTTGAATATAAAAGTTAAGAGAGGAGAAATATGTGGTTTAGTTGGACCAAATGGAGCCGGAAAGACTACATTAATTGAAATGTTAATTTGTGCTTTAAAACCAACATCAGGAAGTGCTATGATCTTAGGTAAAGACATCCAGAAAGATCCTATAAGAGCACGTGAAAAGATTGGATACCTGCCTGAAAATTCTGGTTTTTATAAAGATATGAGTGGATTTAGATTTTTGCAATATATGGCAGAACTTGGAGGTATTGAAAAATCTGATGCTAAAGAGAAAGCAAACACTTTTCTTAATAGGGTTGGGTTGTCAGAAAGAGGCAATTCAAAAATAGAAAACTACTCTGCAGGAATGAAGCAGCGATTAGCAATTGCCCAAGCTTTTGTTACAGAACCAGAAGTTGTATTCTTAGATGAGCCTACATCCGATTTAGATCCGCTAGCTCGTGAAAAAATCTTAGAGATGATTTCTGATTATGCAAGAAAAGGAAATACAATTCTAATTACAACTCATGTACTTAATATCATTGAAAAAATAAGTGATTTCGTTGCTATTATTGAGAAAGGTAAAATAAAAACCGAAGTTGTTTTGAAAGAAATCTCAGGAAGTTTAGAAGAATTATATAAAAATACTATTAAAGGTGATTGGAACTAAAATGGCATTAGAAATAATTATTAAGCGGGAGATAAGAGACACGGTATTATCTAGGAGATTTATAATATACCTTATTTTGTTATTATTGCCAGTTGTGGTGAACATATGGTTTTCCTGGATGATGTATGAAGATCCAAGTATCCTACAACAAATGACCGCGTTGTTTCCAGAACCACTTACCGAAATTAATCCCACGATCTGCTTGATGTCTTTCATTGATATTACAACCTTTCCAATAGCATTAGTAGCTGTATTACATAGTAGCGATTTTATAGCTGGAGAAAAAGAGAGAGGAATGCTTACTATTTTAGTTTCAAAACCTTTACATCGATGGGAAATAATCATAGGAAAATTATTTTCATTTATGATCATCTTTTTACCACTTTTAACTTTAAATTTCCTTGTGATGGTGTTATCTTTAATTCTTATTGGTATTGGGATCGCTGACATAAACATTATAGTAGGGTATCTTGCTGTTATTTTATTTTATGCGATTGTTTATACTTCAATTGCAATAATTTTTTCTGTTTTAAGTAAAAGACCCTCAATGGCTAGTCTTGGAACGATCATCTTTCTTATTTTATGGATGATTCTGGATTTCATAACTATTTATCTGCCAAAAAATACTGCCAATGTTCTTAATAATATCTCTCTGTCCCATCATATTAATATCGTTCTAGGGTTTATTTCAGGAGGAGAAGCAGGAATCTTTGTAAAAGGAGGAATTACAAAAGACCCTAATATTGGTGCATTTATCTATTCCTTTTCAGTAATTTTGATCATACTCACGATTATACCTATTTTACTCTCAATCTTTATCTTCGAAAGAAAAGATATTCAAAATAGATAGTAAAATGCTTAATTATATTGTCTAGATCATATCTTGATATATAGGTTAAATCGTGAAAGTGTGCTTTCACGATGATTAAAAAATGAGATTAATCTTTTTTTTGAATTTTTTTATTTGCTTTGATTGAAAACATCATTGGGACTGAAAATTTTAATGATTGGAATTCCCAATATCCATCTTCTCTTCGTTTCAGATCAGGGTGTATATTATGAAACGTAAATGGGAATTCATGTAGAAATTCTATTTCTAAATTAGCATTCAATAAAGCATTTAATATATCACCCATTGTATGGTCCCACTGAAAGTTTGTTTTGTGCTTCAATTTAGCATTAAAATCAGCATATGTTCCATCTTCCTCCCATTGAGTAGGTTTTCCCTCTGTAAAATAATCGAAACCTACCCGAAAACCTTCACTGAAGTTCGCATCAATTAATGTTCCAAAAGGGTGACCTTCAATAATATAGAAAGTACCTCCTGGTATTAAACAATAATCAATAATCTTTGCCCATTTTACTAGATTTGGCAACCAACAAAGAACTCCATATGATGTAAATACAATGTCATAATGCTCTTGAACTATCCGGGGAATATCATAGACATTTGATTGAATAAATTTTGCTGGTATCTTTAATTCTTTACTTAATTCTTTTGCTAATTTAATTGCTTTATCTGAAAAATCAACTCCAGTTACAATCGCACCCATTCTTGCCCAAGAAAGAGTATCCATTCCAAAATGGCATTGTAAATGAAGTAATGATTTTCCTTTTATATCTCCTAGTTCTTTAATTTCTATTGGAAGGAGGGATGATTTCCCTTCTAAAAATCCTTCTAAATCATACCAATCCGAAATTATATTAATATCAACTAACTCGTTCCATCTTTTAAGATTTGATTCAAAAAATTTTCTATTCTTCAAGTTAATATTCCATAAAGTTGAGATTTAAAAATAAATTTTCAGTAATTCTTTTTCGGAATTAGCACTTCCTTTTAAGATACAATTTTTAATGTTTGAATTATTGAAATTAAGTTTGCTATTTTTAACAACAATACATTTATCTAGCTTAAAATTTTCTCCTACTTTAACACCATCAAAAACAATTGTGTTGGAAAGTTCTGCATAATTTCCGATCTCTGAATTATTGCCAATATAAACAGAGGGACCTATAAGAACATCATCCCCAATCTTCACATTTTTTCCAAGAATTACGGGTTCCATAAAAGTAGGATATTCTCCTATATAATCCTCAATAATTAACCCTTTTAAATGTTGTTTCAAAAAGGTGGAGAATAAATTTTGGAGTCTTATGATATCAACTTCCGTTTGATTAACAAGTTTTTCTATTTCTTCTAATTTCTCTTTCATTTTCTCTTTTTTCTTATAAATTATTATAATTCTAATTTTTCAATCAATTTAATTATATTCTCTCCAGTTTTTGCACTTGTCGTTATGACTTCAATATTAGGATTAATTTTTTTTGCATCATTTATCATTTTTTTAACATTTGTGCTTAATCTCTCAGCAAGATCAATTTTATTAATAACGGCAATTTGAGACATCTTAAACAACATTGGGTGCTTTTCAATAACCCACTCCCCTTCGGTTATTGATACAATAGTAATTCTTTTATCAGTACCAAGAATGAAATCTGAAGGGCAAATTAAATTTCCTACATTTTCTATAAATATCAAATCATAGTTGTTAAGATCTTTATTTTTAATTACTTGATGAATATGATATGCATTCAACGCACATTCTCGCCCTGTATTTATTTGTATCGTTTCAGCTTTATGTAATTCTATTCTATCAGCATCTACTCTCGTGGTAATATCTCCACATATAACTAAAATTCTATATTTAGGAGAGAGAATTTCAACTATCTTTTCTAATATTGCTGTTTTGCCAGCACCAATTGCACCCACCACATCAACAGATTTAATGTTATTTTCTCTCAATTGTTGATTAATTTTTAGCGCTAATGATTCATTATCTTTTTCTACCTCTTTCTTCGTTTTTACTACAAGATCTCTTACTTCGTCTCTCGCTAAGTTTATACTTTCAATCTCTTGTATTCTCTTTATATCTTCTTCTTTTCTGTTAGGCATGAGAAATTATAAAATTTATAGCTCAAAAATTAGAATAGGAAATTATTCTCTCTAATTAAAAATCAAAAAAAAATTTTCCCTTTATTTTATTAAATTTAAAATTTTCACTTATTCGAGCAGCAGTTTTTATTATTTATATTCATAAAAACCTTTCCCTGATTTTCTTCCTAAAAAATTTTTATCAACCATATCTTTAAGAGCTCGAGGTGGTTTATCATTAGAATCCCCACTCTTATTATAGTAAGACATTTCAATGTCATAAATTACATCTAATCCAATTTGATCCATAAATCCAAATGGTCCAAAATCATGTGTAGTAAAAAAGTCAACAAAAATTTTCCAAGCTTTATCTACAGTAGCAATATCAGCATGTCCTCCTTCCCAAATCTTCAAACAATCTTTTTTAATCGCTCTCCATATTCTATTAAAAACAAAACCATAACACTCTTTTTTTACTTCAAGTGGAGTAATTTCAATGCTTTCTAACCAACTTTTACCTTTCTTAAAGGTCTCTTCACTTGTTTGAGTCCCCCTCATAATATCTGCCATTGGTATAGTAAAGAGATTGTAGAAGTGAAGATTTAACACCTTATCTTTCCGTTCAACTACATCTTCAATCTTAGAAATAGGGATTGATGAACTATTGGTAGCAATTATTGCATGTGGTAGTGCTACTTTATCAATCTGGGAAAAGATCTCTCTTTTTAATTCAAGTTTCTCGGGTACAGCTTCAATAATCAAGTCAGCATTTTCTACAGCTTCATGAAGGTTGTTATGAGTATAGATTTCCCCTTTTACATCTTGTAATCTTTTTAATTCTATTCCAAACTCATTTAAGTCTTTAAAACTTACGTCATAAGCATGTACATCATAACCACATAAGGCAGCTTTCTTAATGATTTGCTTACCCATATATCCCGCTCCTATCACTGATATTATATTAATATCTCTTGTCATATAATCTCATCAAAAAATTGTAGTATTCCTTATTATAAAATTCAACCTATTTATTATTTAAACTATACTTTCTACAACTAATTCTTGTTTATATCCTGTAATAACTTTAGTTAAACCAACAAATAGCTTATCAACTTCAAAATCACCAGTATCTACTCTTAAAAATTTTAAGCTTTTCATTTTTTCTTCTGTCGCAATTATCCTTAGGTTCTTTTTTCCGATAATTTTAAGAATTTTAGGTGTGAGTTGCTTATTTCCTCTTCCTAATATAAATCCTTGTCCACCTATGGGTGTCAAAATTATTTCCACTTTTTCATATTTTTCCAAGAGCTTTAAAATACCTTTTTCATTCAAATCTGCTCCAATAAGTTCATTATTGTAAATACCATCAATACCAAGTAGAGTTTTAGGTATCTTCAGATGATCAGCAATCGTTTTAACAGTCGTTCCTGGTCCTAATAAATAGAGGGTATTTTTTTGCATATTTTCAATTATATGTTGAGCAATTTCATATTTATTTACTTCAGCTGTTCGTCCTAATTTTGAACTATCTTTTCCCGCTTGAATTAGATTCTGAAACATGGGGACCTTTAAATATCCATATAATCTCGAATCTAAAATGCCGAGCTGGTAAGATTCTTCATTTATATCCAAAATTTCTTTATCCAAAGTTTCTAAAGTTCCTTTCAAAAATTTATCAATAATTTCAGCAGCAGCTCTAGGATTAACAGCAAAAACTGAACTAAACATCTTTACTCCTGAAGGGATAGCAACTACAGGCTTTTCCATTCCGATGGCATCATAAATATCTCTAGCAGTTCCATCACCCCCACAAAAAACAAGTAATTCAATACTTTCTGCAACTATTTGACGTGAAATTCTTATTGTATCTTCTGCTGTAGTTTTACTACTAATTTCTCCAATAGCTTCGTACTTAAATCCTTTATTTTTAATAAAATCCTCTCCCATTTTTCCAGGCGCTACAATTAAAAAAATTTCTTCTTTATTTTTCAAATTCAATAAGAATTGATTGATTCTATCAGGTGCTACTGGTATGGCACCCAATTTTAGAGCTTTTTTGTATAAAGCGCCATCTGTCCCTTTTAACCCGACACTTCCACCCATCCCAGCAATTGGATTTACAACAAGTCCTATTTTTTTCATATTAATATTAATAGATATGCAATATTTTAATCAACTTTTAGTTACTGGTACTTCAAGAACAAGTTCTTCCTTTTTTTTGACTTTTCTTTTCCAGCTATTTGGATTATAGGCTTCACGAGCAAGATAGTCCATAACTGTATTAACTTTTGGATTAATCCTCACATCTATTACAGCAGGTAGGTTTGAATCAAAAGCTCGTTGTAATGCTGGGCGTATTTCATTTGGATCTGTTATCAATTCTCCATAACAATTAAATGCTTCAGCATATTTATCATAACGAGTTTCATCGCTTAATGAAGAACCCAAACCGAAGAACTTCTTGCCATGGGCAATCCGTTGGCCTCTCGCAACCATCCCCCAAAGTCTGTCATTACTAATGACAACTACAAAAGGGAGATTATGCCTACGAGCAGTGTCTATTTCTTTCCCATTGAATAAGAATGAACCGTCACCAGTTAAAACAAGAACTTTCTTCTCAGGATAGGCATATTTCGTTGCTATTGCTATAGGTACGCCTCCACCTAAATGCTGAATTCCCATACCACCAGAGAAATATACAGATTTAGGGTAATATGACCTTAAGATTGTCAAACCCCAGACGGTTGTGTCTCCTCCATCTAAAATTATAATGCTATCTTTTGGCATATAATCACCTATCTCTTTAACTAATCGCTGAGGTTGAATAGGAATTTTATCAGAAGCACCTTCTTTATTAACTCGCTCATAAAATTTGCTTAATTGTTCTTTAACAGTTTTAACCCAGGGAATTTCCGATCTTGGTTTATTATTTAATTTCTTTTTAGCAATCTGAATCATCTGTGAAAGAACTCCTTTACAATCTCCAATTATAGGGATATCAATTCCTCGATTTCTCCCGATTTCTTCTGCTTCAATATCTACTTGAATTAATTTTGCATCATCTGAAAAACAAGGCATATAACCAAAATTATACATTGCGGAAATTCTTGAACCAAGGATCAATGCAACATCAACTTTTTGAAGTAATGCTGTCCCAGGGCCATCTAAAGGACTTGCTAATCCAAAATTCAGAGGATGATCTGCTGGAATAGAACCATTACCAAATCCCCATGTTCCTACAGGAATTTTTGTGAATTCGGCAAACTCTATGAGTTCAGAAGAACCATCTGAGAAATTTATACCTGTACCCGCTATTATTAAAGGATGTTTAGCGTTCAACAATAATTCTATAGCTTCAACTACTAATTTTTCATTCCCATATGGGCCATAAAATGCTCTTAGGGTTTCAACAGGTCGAAAAGCTCGTTGCACAATATCTAATTCATCATCACATTCACTAACTAAAATATCAAAAGGAACTAACAAAAGAACAGGTCCAGGACGACCTGTAGACGCGATCCTGAATGCCATGTTGATATATTCTGGTAATCTCGCTGTTTCATAACAATAACCACTCCATTTGGTTACTGGTCTAAATGAGGGTACAACATCAATTTCATTCATAGCCAATTTTTCAAATTCCATCATAGGTGTTGATGCACATATAGCAACCAGTGGAATACTAGCATCCCATGCTATAGGAATAGCTGGATATAAATCTGTAATACCAGGC
>JBHLNY010000036.1:0-1069 GCA_048941065.1 Promethearchaeota archaeon | reverse complement strand
AGGCCCGGATTGGACTGAGCAAACTCCTACTTCACCTGTGGCAAGATAATATCCAATCGCAGCATGCCCAGTAGCTTGTTCATGCCGAAAATCAATAATATCTATGCCTAACTCCGTACATGATTTATCTGTACAGTAATTATAGATCAAATCATTATCTCCACAAAGAGTAAATATTACATTAACTCCTTGATTATCTAAAGCCCTAATTATTAATTGAGCTCCATTTACTTTCACCATTTATTTAAACCTCCTAAAATTTTCAAATTTAGTAAAAATTTGTATAATATTATTTTTGATGTATAATTTTATAAAATTAAGCTAGATTATATGAAGTATTAAAATAATCTGTAGAACTATATATCAAATTGTTTTATAAATTCTTGTTTTTTCTTTTTTCCTGTTTTTTTTAAAAAAAAAAGTAGAATTTAGATTTAAATTGCATATGGTTATAAGTTAAACCAACCAAATATTATGAAGAGTGGACCAAATATGAGACACAAAATGTTTATTCCCATCTCTAATAATGTTGCGCCATCTCTTTTTTTATAAGTTCCTTGTTGCAAGTTAAAACATAAATCCATGAAAAATAAAAAAATAATTGCACTTCCTGCAACCACAGAGAAAAAGAATCCGAATTTTTCCTCAGTTAGAATCCCAAAAATCGATAAAATTAAAACAGGAGTAGCAAAAACTAAATCTGCTAAAATGAAAGATTTCTCAAATACTAAATATACTTCTGTTCTTTCTGGATTTTTATTTTCTACTAAGAAGAAGTAAATCCAAAATGCAATAAATCCAACTACAAAAATTGCTTGAAAGATTACAATGACAATATTTATCATATTTACCATATTTTTAGAGTTTCTCTTTGATTATTGAATAAATATTTATTCGAATTTCTTTATAAATCTTTTATTTTTTACAGCAAATCCATCCTAATTTCTTAAATAAATTAAAAAAATGATTAAACATCAGATTTGAAATAATAGGCTGGAACCCCTACTTCGGCAATTCCTCCATCAACTGCAATATTATGCCCAGTTATAAAATTAGACGCTGGAGAAGC
>JBHLNY010000035.1:0-18033 GCA_048941065.1 Promethearchaeota archaeon | reverse complement strand
TTAAAGTTAAATTCTTTAATTAAAAGATTACAAAAAAAATATAAAGGCGACTTAAACCTTAGTTTAATAAATGCTAATAATACTCCCTTAAAAGTAGCATCAAATATCAATTTAAAAGATTTATCAAACTTAAGATTAAAATTTGATCGTTTAGAATTTTTAAAAATTAAAAAAAAAATCATTGAAAAAACTAAACATACTCTTTTAACTCTTTATAGAAATTTAATTAAACTTCGAATCTATAATTATAAAGGAATTTTTTTTCCTAAACTCTTCGAATTTGATCTCTCTCTATTTTTAAATGAAGTCTTTGGAAATTATGAAGTGTTAAAACAGATCTTATATAAAGAAAAATATGATAAAATCATTCTTTTCAATTATAATAGGTATATCTTAGACTTTTTTAAAGTTTTAAATTCTAGCTCTAATAATCTTTTATTATTCAAAGATTATTTATTTTTAAAAAGTAGTAATATATTAAATTTTTTAAGCGTTTCCAAGTACATTTTCCTTGTCTTTGGCATTTACATTAAACAATTATTATTAAGAAACAATTTTAGGAATAATGTTAGAAATAAGAATAAAAGAAAGAAAATTATTTTTTATGCTAATACCGAAAATCAATTTATTAGCACAAAACCTATCTATGATTTCTTAAAAAAGGATCCTAGATTAAATCCTATTTTTTATTCGAGTCAAACGTATTTAAATTTAAAAAATTTAATAGAAATGTTTAGATATACTCTTTGGACTAAGAACCTTCTACTGAATCATAAAGAAGAAATTTCCAGGAATCTATATTATAATTCTGTCAATTTAGAGAATGTATTGAAAATCTTTTATTTTAATGTTTTTAGCATTGATTTAATAAGGCTTTTTAATATTTTAAATAACTTTATTAACTTTATAAGAAAAATTCCCCCAAAATTGGTGATAATCACCAATGATTTTTTGCCAAGTATGAGAATGATAGCAAAATATTCCAAATTGAAAAATATTCATACTTTATACATACCACATGCAGCAATCCCAATAATCGATGAAATGGTTACTAAGAATGATATTGAATATTTTGCTTTAGGAGGGGAAATTGATAAAAAATATTATATAATAAAGGGGATACCACCTGAAAAAATAAAAGTTACAGGAGTACCGCGTTATGAATATTTTTTTAAGAATCCTAAGCATAATTTAGATGAAATCAAGGATATATTCGATGGAAGAAGATATAAAATTGATAAAGATAAATTCACAGTATTATTAACTACCAATCCAATTGATGATGAATCAAATGAAAAGATTATATCTTCTGTTATTAATTCTCTAAAGGATTTTAAACTTGAAAATAATCTAATCATAAAATTACATCCTCGGGAAAATGGAAGAATTCATCGAACAGTCCTAAAAAAGTTAAAAGTTGAGCCGATTATTACTAAAAACTACAAGATTTTAGATATTATTGCATCGTGTGATTTATTATTTTCCCAAAAATCGACTACAATTTTAGAGGCAATGTTAGTTGGTACGCCCATAATTGTTTTAGATTTTATCAATAAAGGATTTAAAGAAACTAGTAGATATATGTTTTTAGATGAAAAATTTGTAAATGTAGTTAAAAATGAAGAAGAGTTAAATAAAAGAATTCAAGAATTATTTTCTAATGATCACTTAAAAGAAGAATATCATAAGAAATTAACTGAAAATGCGAGATTATTCTCTTTTTATGATCCTCAGAAACCCCCAATTGAAAGGATTGCCTCTTTTATTTTAAAATTAATAGAATAATGATATTTTAAATACATTTCTATATTTACATTTTTTTAGGGTTTTTCAATTTAGGGCTATAGTCCTTGTTATTCTTGCTAATTTATTTCTTTCTATTAATTCTTTTTTTATCTTTTTTTCAAGTTCTATATGGTTTGATATCTTTCGTTCATAATTTCGAGCAAGTTCTAATTTTTGATAATATAGATTGTTTTTTTCAAGAGGATCAATGATTAAATTATACAATTCCTTAGTGTTTTGCTCTTCATTTATTATAAGTTTCCAATTTTTTGTCCTATAAGATATTAACCTAAAGCCTTCCTTATAAGAAAGACAAACCTTTCCTTCTTTTATTAGAGATTCACTGAAAACTCCTTCTCGATAAGTGTTTTCTTTTTGCCTTCTAATCAAAGGAATAAAGCTAATTCCCATAAAATCTTCAATCTTACTCAGAGTTAAGTAATCAATAATTGTTGGAGCTAAGTCAATAAGAGAAACTAGATCTTCTATTATGACGTTTGAGGGTAAGTTAGGACCTACAATAATCAATGGGACATGGATCAATTCCTCATATAATTTACTATTATGACTAAAATCTCCATGCTCTTTAAATTCTTCTCCATGGTCGGCTGTAATAATAATTAATGTATTATCTAATAAATCAAGAGTTCTCAATTCTACAAAAAAATCGCCTAATTTATTATCTAGGTATTTAATTGTAGCTTTATATTGACTCTTTATATTAGTTAGATTTTTTTGAGAAACATTAGGTGGATTTTTTTTTAATATTTTTTCTGCTTTATACATTTTATGATTATTCGTAGTTCTATATTTCTTAGGGGGTAAAAAAGGATGATGGGAGTCCATGTAGTGCATCCACACAAATTTTTTGCCTTTATTTGTTTTCAACCAGCTTAATGCTTTTTTATTTATTTTTTCAGCACATTGATATGGAGGTTTGATTTTGTATTTGATTCTTATCCTTTTATATAATTTTTTTAAAAAAGAGAAGAGCTTTCTATACTTTTTGATTAAACCCTTTAATCCTTTTTGTTTTAACTCTTTATTTTCAGAAAAAATATCATCAAAAAAAGTAAATCCAATGTCATAATTATAATATTTACTCAAATAGGGATTTGAGTTAAATCCTGCTGTTTTGAAATTTGATCTCTTTAAAATCTCGGCAAGAGTTATTCTAAACCTTGATAATTTTGGAAAATTTGGATCCACTAATGGATAAGTGGAAGCAAAAATAGATGGAAATGAAAAGGGTGTTGATGGACCATTTACTATTGCTTGAGTAAATAAGACTCCTTTTCTACTAAATTCATCTATGTTAGGGGTTAAATTGCATTCACTACCTAAGCATCCCACAAAGTCTGCTCTTAGACAGTCTACTGTGATTAGAATGATATTTTCTACTTTTACCAACTTTAAAGCCTTTTCCTAAATTTAAGATCTTTTAATAAAATGAATTATTTTTCCTTTAATTTAATTTTATCAAATGTGAAAAGGTCGTCTTCTTTTAAATCTTTTAGAGCAATCCCTCCAATAACAGTATCAATCATTGAAGGCGGAATTCCCGTTCCTGGTCTTTTAAAAGTTATCATTTCACGAGTTATTATTTCTCCTTTTGCAATATTCAATTTTGCTACTATACTGCGTCTTGCTTGTTTTCTAGCTTCTTTTTCACATTCAAGCGGTTCCTTTTGAAATTGCCCACTTATTAGCCTAACGAAATTTGTTCTCATTCTTAGATTTTTTAAATCATTAGGATCCATAGCATGATAATGATCATTTCCTGGAAGAGCTTTATCAAGAGTAAAGTGTTTTTCAAGAATTATCGCCCCATATGAATAAGCAATAGTAGAAACTATCATACAATCATCTGGTTTAGTATGATCTGAGAAGCCAATTAAAAGTTCTGAATATCTTTCTTTTAAGGTTTTGATCATATTGAGATTTATATCTTCATATTTCGTCGGATAATCCAGTATACAATGCATCAAACAGATTTCATTATTACCAGTAGATTGTATTGTTCTTACAGCATCTTCAATTTCATCTATTGTTGCAGCTCCAGTGGAAAGTAATATTGGTTTTCCTTTTTCAGCAATATATTTAATAAAAGGTATATTCGTTAAATCCGAAGAAGATATTTTAAAGAAAGGTACTAAGTTGTTTAAATAATCCACAGCTTCAAAATCAAAAGGTGTTGACAAAAAGATAATATTTTTAGATTTACAGTATTCTGATATTTCTTTATACTCATTTTCACCGAATTTATCATATTTTTTAAAGAGCTCAAGTTGAGATCTTGTAGGTTCTTCTTCTAAATCCCAATAAGCAGGAGCGTTTTTCGAAGCAAGTTTTTCAGCCTTATAAGATTGAAACTTAACAGCATCAGCACCATTTTTTTTTGCTTCATCGATCATTAATTTAGCGGCATCTTTTAGAGAAATTTTCTCTTTTTTAGCAATATCATAATAATTTACACCCAATTCTGCAATTATAAAGACTTTTTCAACTTCAAGAATTTCCTCAAAACTTTTCAATTGATATTCCACCTTGAAATTTTTCATATTGACGAAAAATTAAATTTATAACATTTTGTATTCCAGATTTTAGATTATTTCTTAACATTAAGTTATGTAACCTCTTTCTTAATTTAAAATTCTTAATAAGCATAACTAATACATCTTTAATTTCTTCATCAGAACAATTATAACCCAATCCTAAATTAATAATTCCGTTTTTTTCATTTGCAAATGTATGAAGCATCTCTCTTTCATTCTGGGCTAAGACAATTGTTGGAGTTCCAATTGAAGCTAATTCATAAACTGTTCTTCCAGCTGAAGTGAAAGCTATATCTGCTTCGTACATATATTTACCAATATTCTTAACATTCTGCTTTATTTCTAAATTAAACTTACATTTTTTAACAATCTGATTAAGTTGTTGATTTTGGTTATATCCTAATCCAAGAATTATCTTAATTTGTAGATCTTTTAAATTTAAATTATTTATAATATTAAGAACTTTTTTCGTATAATTATTAGGATCTGTACCTCCATAGGTTATTAAAATGTTTTTAACTTCTTCATTTATTTCTTTATTTCCAATTTTATGAAATTCCTCTCTCAAAATATAATAATCTTTACCCCAGTAATAATTTCCAGTATTTCTTTTCCCTTCATATAGAGCATTAATAACTAAATCAGCAATTTCTGATCCTTTTCCTAAATCTTCAAAATTGACAACAAATATTTTTTTCTCTTTTAAGGGATTAATGTATTCCTCCTTTGTATCTAATATGTCATTAATTACTATTAACGGTTTAAAATATGAAATAATTTCCCAAAAATCTTTTTTTGTATCAAATGTTCTTAGATTAAGATCATTACTTTTAATTAAATCAATCCCTAGTCGATACTTTTTCTTAGAAATAAACAAAACATTATGGTCTTTTAGTCTATTTGCTAAAGAAATAGTCCTATATATATGACCTAAACCTATAATGTTATATCCATATACACAAATTAAGATATTAACCATTGTAATTCAATTAAAATTAATTTTTCTTCATTTTTATTATGTTTCTTTTCATTTGCTCTAATAATTTTGGCTTGCTTTTAATATAATTAAGTATATTATTATAATGCCATTGAATTTCATTCTGTTTCAAGTAGTAAATTATATTCTTACAAATTTCAAAATCCTCCATTGTATCAATAGTTAATCTTATATCATTTCTATGTAATTCCTTAGGTACTTCAAGATACTTTATTTTAAATTCTCTTGGATGGTTGTAAATATAATATGTAACATGTTCAAGATCTTTTTTATTACTAGTTTTACTTGCAACCTTTTCTAGTGCATTTAATGTAGCAAATTCACAAAAAAGTCCTAAATGCATTAGAACGGTATTTTGAGTGCCTATTTTAAAAGAAATATAATCTAAAGATGATTTATTCATATTTATTATTTGATTTACAAAATAAGGTTGAATAAAAACATTATCAGCCGTTACACGGATTATTTCAGAAACATCATAGGTTCTAGCACACTCTATAAACCTTCTAAGAACATTATCTTCATCTCCACAATAATATTCTACATTATGAAATTTAGCTTTCTCAACTATTTCTTTGTCTGAAGAGCTTTTAGTTGTCGCAATTATGATTTTGTGATTAATTTTTTTTAAATTATTGATGATAAAATCTAATATTGTTTTCTCTTCATATATTTGCTTTAAAACTTTTCCTTTTAAGCGAACTGACCCCATTCTTGCTTGTATGATTATTGCTAACAATTAGAATCAAGCTCTTGTAATCCTCTTTAAAAATTTTAAAATTTTTCTGATTATTTGATTCATTTTACTTTCTTTATAAAAAAAAGCTTCAATATTTTCAATATCAGAAGTTGTTATTACTTTGAAAATAATATTGAGAGAGAGATAAATTATAATGAATAAACCTATTGATAAGATCTCAAAGTTCTGAAAAAGAGAAAAGCCCAAGCTTTTAATAATGGATTTATTTAATTCAAATAAAAATAAATCCCTTAAAACTAAGGTCATAAATAAAGAGATGAAAAATATCAAAAATTGGAAAATAAACTTATTAATTTGAGGTTTAATTTTGAATATCTTATAATTTAATATAAATAGGATCAAGAGCATAATAACATTTCCAATAAATATCCCTAATAATGCACCTATTATTCCATAATATATTAAACCTAAAAGAAAAAGAACTATCTTAATTGAGGTACTTAAAACTGTAAATAAAAAAACATAATTAACCTTGTTAAATGCTCTTAACTGAGTTAAGAAAAAAGCGTTTTGAATATTAAATATGATTGAAATTAAATAAATTTTACAAATGAGAGAGAATCTTAGATAGGATAGTCCATAAACAATTCTTAAAAAGAAATCTGTTGTAAAAAATAGCAAACCTGTTAAAAATAAAGTAATAAATAATATATAATGAAATAGTAAATGATATATTCTTTTAATTTGGGCATATTGTTCATTATTATATAATTTAATAAATGTAATTGTCATAGGATTATTAATTGAATTTATAGTTTCAGATAAAACATTTGAGTAATGCAGACTTATATTAAATCCAAGAACTATATCGGGGGATTCAACAATACCAATTGATTGGATTCTAAAATCTCTATGTATGTTATTAATATAGGTATTAAAACTTAGTGGAGAACCATATTTATATAACATTTTAAATATATCTCTATATGAGAATCCTACCTCATTTTCGGAACTTCTTAT
Source organism: Promethearchaeota archaeon (assembly GCA_048941065.1). Classification (GTDB taxonomy): domain Archaea; phylum Asgardarchaeota; class Lokiarchaeia; order Sigyniarchaeales; family SOKP01; genus Loki-b32. The sequence continues at coordinate 10,976 of JBHLNY010000035.1, read as the reverse complement.
TTTAAATTTTAAAATGAAAAACAAATTAAGCGAGTTTATTAAAAATGGAATCAAATAAGAAATAATATATAAAATAGCTATATGTTCAATTTTAACAGAATCAAGAAAGATACTAAAAAAAAGTAGCCCACTTATATATATAAAATTATTTATAATTAGCAATACAACAACAAGCTGAAAATCATTAAAAGATTGATTTATACTATTTAAGACTAGATCTAATCCATTGATAATTATCATTGGGGATAAAATTAAAAATAGATTATAATTTTCTTTAAGATTTAGTTTAAAGAAGTCAATAAAAAAGATGAAAACTATAGAACCAAATAAGAAAATCAGAATTGTAAATAAAATTCTGATAAAGATTGATTTTTTAATAAATGATTTCAATTTTAAATTTTCATTAGTTGTTCTAAATTTTGTAATATAAAAGTTCATTGTTAATCCTAAACTAGGCGGTAAAAATGTAAGAAAAAGGTGAAAAATATTTACATATGACAATGTTAGAATTAAAAAACCCCATTCGTTTTGGGAAATAATTCTTGCGATAATAAAAGAATTAACGACTGAAAGAATGAATAATCCATATGTATGTAAATAAGAATAAAAAGTATTTTTAGCTAAAATCTTGTGATCAATAGTTATTACTTTCTTTTGGTTACTACCAGTTTCATTCATATCTAAATTATCGTTTAAAAGAATTAAATCAAAATTAATTGAAGATAAAAATTGAATATTATAATTAAAATTTTATATTATTAGAGATATTTATGAAGAAATTCAATTTGTTTGCCTTAATTTAATTTTGGATTTCCTTTAAGGAAATAAATTAGAAAATTTAACAAGTTCTACTTGTAATGAAAAGTAAAAATTTACTGAAGTAAATTAAATTAAAGGGATTTTTAATATGAAAAAGAGAAATTTAATCTTCCTTGAATTTATTTAGCTAATATCTATATTACTTTTATGCTATAAATCTATAAATAAAATAAATCATTTATGTAAGCAATGTGTAGTTATAATCAGATTTTAAATCTCGTAGAAAATTTCTTAGATCTATTTTCAAATCTATACACTATTGCTTTAATTTTTATAATCATTGCTTTATATCATCTATTGATATATTTCCTAAGGGACAAACAATATCTTAATCATATGAAAAATTTTTCCGATCCTGTAGATATTAAAATGGAGGATTTAAATGAAACTCCTTTGGTAAATATAATAATCCCTGCTTGGAAGGAAGGAGAGTTTTTTAAAAGATGTATGTCTGCTATTGAACATTTAAATTATTTTAATATAAAAGTAATAATTAATGCAGGGGGTAATGATGAGACTATACATATTGCAGAGTCATTTAAAAAGTATAAAGATACGATCGTTATATATCAAAAAGAAGGTGGGGGTAAAATCAAGGCAATTAATGATGCTTTGGATCATATCTCAGATGGAATAATTTGTTTAATTGATGCCGATGTATATTTAACTGATACTAGTTTTATAAAAACTATTTTACCAATCATCAATTTCGGTGAGGATATTGTTGTTTCAAAACTCAAACCAACACAATCTCAAATAAAAAGTAGTTTAACTAAATATATATTCATTAACAGAAATATTAGATTTCATATTAAATTTATAAGATATGATAAGCACGAATTATCTCAACATATTTGTTTAAAAAGTGATATTATTAAAGAAGTAGGAAAATTTACTGAAAAAAGATTGTATGGTGATACAAAGTCAATGGCAAATGAATTAACAGCTAAAGGATACAAAATATATCAATTAGTTAATCAAGAAACTGAAAGTTTCAATTTTCCAAATAAAATTGTAGAATATATCCCTCAAAATATTAGATGGATTGAAAATGCTTACTTTTATAAATTAAAACATAAAAGTAAAGGGATTGTATTTAAACTGACTTTATTAGCATTATTTTCAAGTTATCTTATTATATTTCCCTTTTTATTTTTGATAAATCCAAGCCTGTTTATTATAGGGATTTTTTTTCTCTATTATTCATATCTAAAAAAATTAAGAAAAGTTAAATTCTTTAGAATGACATTTGACAAAAATTTTTATGGCAAATTATCTCTATCATTTTATTTAAAAATTATAATCTATACCTATATTGATGCAATAGTAAATATTTATGTCCTATTTGAGCTTATTATCTTTCGAGATAAAAAGTTTAAGAAGAGGAAAAATATAGCATAAATAACTTAAAAAGGATAAACTAATTTCTATTTATTCATTAACAAAAATATTAAGAGCTTTACCCTCCATGTAATCTGGAATTCTTATTTTACAAGTTTTTAATATGGTAGGAGAGATATCTCTATAATTAACTGTAGTTGTTTTTCCCTTTTTAATGTTGTTTCCAAACACCATAAAGAATCCAAGATTAGAATGGTTAAAAGCTTCTGTTTTTCTTTCTACGAAAAATGAGGGCTCTGGATCAAAAATATATTCATCTTTAAGTGCTATCAATAAATCTGGGAATCCTTTTTCTTTAAAATCATATAATTTTTCAAACCTTTTGTCATTTTTCATCTCGATTTTAATATTTTCAAGTTTATCCATATCTTTATCAAATAAAAACATTGCACCCATATTAGAAGTTAACATCTGAATGAAAGTTCTTGGATTCTCTTTATCAAAAAATTCAGCATGTTTATAGGGTCTCAATCTTCTCTCTCTTCTTTTAAAGAATTGCTTAAAAGCTTTTTTAGAAAATTCAATATTAACAATAGGTCTAATAATATCAAAAAGTTTTAATAAAAGATTATTGAATTTTTTACGCTTAGGAGTATTTAAAAATAAAAGACGTTTTTTTTCTAACCATCGTGAAATATAAAACACTTTTTTATAAAATTTAAGCCCATGATCGCTAAAAATTATGAGATTATCAAAATTATTCATTGCTAAAACTTCTCCAATAAATTCATCAATTTTTTCATAACCTAAATTCATAAGTTCTGTTATTTTTTTTTTACCACCTTTAGCTCGATGGGATATTGCGTCAGGTAAGCGAATTACAAATACCATTAAATTAAAATTCTCTTTCATTTTTTGTAAAAACATTCTCTTTTTTATTCCAAATGCTTTGAAAATTTCTGGTATATCTTTTCCTTCAATAATCCAATACTTATTAATCAAAAACTCTAATTCCTTTGGATAACATGAAACAGATGGAGATAAAATACCACTTATCATTTCCCCATTAATTTTCCATGCTGGATATGTTCCAGGCACATTTAAAGTAAAAATTTTCATTTCATTTATAGAAAAAATGGATTTATCTCTCCATACACTCGAATTAAAAATTCCTTTAAGGGGATGGATAAATGTATAATATCCTAAACCTTCCACATCTAAACCAGAAAATAAACATGGCCAAGAAGGTATTGTAGCATGAGGAACTGTGACTTGTAATGGCGCAGAGAAACCATTCTTTATAATTCTATTAAAGTTTGGTAATCTTTTATTTTTTAATAAAGGAATAATACTCTCAAAACATCCACCATCAATTCCAATTATTATATTTTTCATAGTCCACCACCTAATTACTACTTTAACCTTATTTTTTTATCTCTATTTCAATAAATCTAAAAATAATTTAATACCTTTCTAATCGAATTTTATGAAAAAAAGGAATTATTTGGGAAATCTAATACCTTCAAATTTACTTAAATATGTCTATAGGCTTTCCCTGTAAATAGTCTTTAGATTTTATTTTGAGGAGTTTTAGGATTGTTGGAGAAATATCAATGTAATTGACGGTTGCTTCATATGCTTTTTTAATATCCTTTCCATAAGCTATAAAGAAACCATACTGTGAATGATTGATAGTATTACGTCCTCTAATTACAAAAAAAGATGATTCATGATTAAATATATATTTATCCTCTAATTTTATGAATAGATCAGGAAATCCCTCAATATTACATGAAATTACATCTCGAACTCTTTTATCCCTCTCTAAAGAGTTTTTTATTAAACTTTTTTTATTTTTATCTTTTCCTTCTAAATATAAACCTCCAATATTACTTAAGAAATTTATAACTCTAGAGCCCTGCTCCTTGTCTTGTATTGAGATTGAATCATCAATTACATTTTTTAGTAATAAATTCTTAATAAAATGGTATTTCCTATAATCAATTTTAATAAAAGGGCGAACAGCATCATAGATTTTTGCAATAACACTATATAATTTTCTACCTTTAGATTTGTTAATAAATAAGAAGCCTTTCTTTTCTAACCACCTACGTAAATTAAACTCATGTCTGTAGAGCTTAAGACCATGATCACTGAAAATTAAAATATTTTCAAAATTAGGATGATTGAGAATCTCTCCTAAAAATACATCAATTTTTTTATAACTTAGAGAAATATAATTATTAATGACTTCTGGGGCAAAATGGGTATGATGTGAAAGTGTATCAGGCATTCTGATGACATAAGTCATTAAATTAAAATCCTCTTCTAACTTTTTAATAAATAATCTTTTTTTTATATTATATGCCCGAAAAATCTCAACTAGAGTCTCTCCATCAATAATCCAGTCTTTCGATAATGATAATTTTAATTCTAAAGGAAAACAACTAATTTTTGGAGACATCATTCCCGCAATCATCTCTCCGTTTATTTTCCAGGCAGGATATGTTCCAGGGACATTCAAAACAAAACTTTTAGATTTTATTAATGAAAAAATCGATTTATTTTGCCACTCATGAGAACTAAAAAGCCCTTTTTTAGGATGATCAAAAAAGTAATATCCTAATTGTTCAGGAGTTAATCCTGAAAATAAACAAGGCCAAGATGGGATCGTAACAGGAGGTAAGGTTACTTTTAATTTTGAAGAGAAACCATTTTCAAGTAATCTTTTAAAATTAGGTAACAAATTCTTATCTAATAAAGATTGAATACTCTCAAAGCATCCACCATCAATACCTAAAATAATATTAGTTATTAAAATACACCAATAGATTTTCCTTTAAGTTCATTAAAAATTAACAATTAACATAAATTTTCTTTAAATTTTATTACTAATCATTTTATCAATTATTTCTTTAAACATCTCAATTTCTCTTGACATAGAATAAGTTTCAAAAACATATTTATTAGCAGAATTTTGTAGTCTTAGGAATTCTTCAGGTTTTTCTGACCAGATTTTATAAACCATCATTATCTTCTCAATTATTTCTTGGGGAGATAACTCTTCAAGGAAGAATGCAAAATCTTTTCCTTTTAAAATGTCAATAGAGCCAAAAGTTTTACTGCATATTACAATTAATTTTCCAGCTAATGCTTCTATAATTACTCTTCCAAAAGGTTCTCTACGTGAAGAAGATATGAAAACATCATTAGTTTTATAAGCATTAACTAAAGTTTTATATTCTATATAGCCAAATAACTTTATAAACTGTGGAAATCTCTGTATCAACCTTTTAACTTCTAACTCTAAAGGTCCAAATCCATAAAATTCAAAAGATATCTTTATATCTTGATATTGATCTAATAATTGTTCTATTGCCTTTATTAATACTCCAACGCCTTTATGTTCATCATTTAGAGCTCCTACATAAATTATTTTTAATTTTGGATTTCTTCTTTTTTCAAATTTATCATTAAAAAAAGTTTCAAGATTTAATCCCTCAACAACAAAAAATACTTTTTTTGGATTATAAAAATTTTCTAAGAATTTCTTGGCATGGAGAGAGATTGTTTGATGATAAAAATTATTTTTGATTAGTGAAAAAAGAAGAATCGAAATTCGATATTTGAGGTTATACAATGAAAATAATTTCTCACTTACAAAAGGCTTATGATATCCTAGAATAAACTTTATTTTGTGATTAAATAAACTATAGAACATAAAAATTAGATTTGTTTTAATATCACTTACAGATAAATACACAACATTATATCTTTTAAGTTTTTTATATAGTCTTAAAATATCCAATGGATAGGGAAAATTAAATTGCCTATTGAATAGATCAATTGTTGAGAATCTTATTCTTTCAACCTTTTTAAATTTAAATTTCCTCGCTTTAAATTCTCTAATCAATCTTTCTTTGGTTAATAACTTCTTATTATAGAGTAGATTAGTATGGTATAAGGTCACATTATAGTATTTTTGCAGTCCTGCGGCTAAATCAATGGAATAAAATTCTCCTCCTCTTCCATATTCAAGAGAAACTGGAGAAAATATGAAAATACTATTCATCCTCAAAAAATCCTTCGCAAATCTTTAATTTATAATTGTAATTTTCTCTATAAGATTTAAAACAAAATTTTGGTTAAAGAAATTCATCTCAAATAGAGCTAAAAAAATAAAAAATACAATTTTAAAAAAATTTACTATGAATTTAATTAAATTTTATATTAAATTTATCTATTATTAGCTTTACTTTCATATGAACCACATCTAATCAATATTACCGATAAAAGAAAATGAATTATGATTATTATAGAAAATAGCAATAAGAAGAGAATGAATGTAATAGAAAGATGATATTTTTTATTTTACGATGAAATCATAATTTCTTTATTAAGATTATCTTGAATTTTTAATAAATAAATTAAAAAGAAATTATTAATTAATAATCAACGCTATTATGGATGATCTTATACCTATTAATAAAGTTTTAGAAGAAAACGTTAGAGTTAAAGAGCTTGAAGAACAAGGATATATTATAAATCTTGAAAAAATTTCTGATTATCTAGAAGATTTTAAAAAGAGAACTACTTCATTACCTGATAAAAATTATTGGAGAGAAAAACGGGTTTTAATAACAGGAATAAGTGGCTTTGCTGGAAGTCATTTAGCTGAACATCTACTAGATTTAGGATGTGAAGTTCATGGAACAATACGTAGACATGCTGTTCCAATGCACGAAAATATTGAACATTTAAGAGGTAAGATAATTCTTCATGAAGCAGATATAACAAGTGCAGAAAGAATATTTGAAATCTTTGAAAAAATACAACCAAATGCAGTTTTTCACCTTGCAGCAGAATCATTTGTACCAACATCATTTAGGGAACCTGTAAGAGTATCTCATAATAATATCGTAGGCACAATAAAAATCTTTGAAGCAGCAAGGAGATTTGATAGTGAATTAGAAAGTGTTCAAGTTGCTTGTAGTAGTGAACAATATGGATTAGTAGATCCAAAAGAGGTTCCTGTTACTGAAGATTTAAAGAGAAACCCTTTTCGTCCAAGGAGTATATATGGAATAACAAAATGTGCTACAGAACAAATAGCATGGTTGTATCATAGTGCATATGGTATCCCAAGTATTATCACGCGTGGTTTTAATCATGAAGGACCTAGGCGTGGTATTCAATTCTTAACAAGTGTTGTTCATAGACAAATTGTAGAGAATTTAAATAATAAAAGAAAAAATATCGTTATTGGCAATCCAAATTCAATTAGAGATTATACCCATGTAAAAGATACCATCAATGCATATATTCTAGTAAGTGAGAAAAAAAAATATGGAGACCCTTTCAATGTATGTTCAGGAAAAGGTATAACTATGGGTAATTATACTAAATTAGCTAAAAATATATATAATATTTCTGCAGAAATTCTTATTGATCCAAAAAGAATGCGACCAAGTGAAGTGCCATTGTTAATAGGGAAAAATGATAAAATTGTGAAAGAAACTGGATGGCAACCTACAAGATCTATCATTGATATAATAAAAGATGGTGTTCAATACTTTCAAAAACATCCTGAACAACTAGGAATTGAAGCTCATTAATAAAATATTGAACTTTTTAAAATCATAGCATAATTATAAATTCAATACTTTTTTCTGCATTTTAATTAATTGCATAATACCCTTTTGACCCAATACTAAAACTTCATTCAGTAATTCTTTTTTAAAAGTTGCACCTTCAGCTGTCCCTTGAATTTCTATAAATTCAAAGTCTTCGTTTATAATAAGATTGAAATCAACATCTACCTTAGAGTCTTCATTATAATTAAGATCTAAAATAACTTGACCATTTTTAATGCCTAATGAGATTGCTGCTGTAACTTTATAATCTGGAAATTCACGAATTATTTGTTCATTGTACAAATAATTAATTGCATCAAAAACAGCTACAAAAGCTCCAGTTATTGAGGCACATCTTGTACCTCCATCTGCTTGGATTACATCACAATCCACTTTGATTGTACGCTCTCCTAATTTTTCATAATTGAAAGCAGCACGCATACTTCTACCAATTAACCTTTGTATCTCGTGTGTTCTTCCTTTTATCCGCATTCGCTCCCTTTCTCTTGAGTTCCTTACTTGAGTTGCCCGTGGCAACATATTATATTCTGCTGTTATCCATCCTGTTCCAGTATCAGCTAAAAACCTTGGAACATAATCTAAAACTGATGCAGTAACAATTACTTTAGTTCCCCCTTGAGTAATTAAAACTGATCCTTCTGGGTACTTAAGATAATTTCTTTCTATTGTTGTTTTTCTTATCTCATCAAATTTCCGTCCGTCAAACCTTACATTTCCAAGCATTCAAACCAAACTAGATTTTTCTCAATCGTATTTTCTGATAAATATAACTTGTCTAAATTATATTTTATAACTTATTTAAAATAAATATGATTAATATATTTTTAGAAATGAAAAATTAATGTAATAAAAAAAATAAAAATTAATTATGTAAAGTATTAAGTCATAGGATAAGACCCTAAAATCTTAAACCAAATCACATTTTCATTCATTTTTTCTAATACTTTCTTTATTTTAGGATTTTCTTTATCCCCCTCAAAATCCATGATAAAAATATACTCCCACCGCCCTCTTCTTCGAGGTCGGGATTCAATTTTAAGCAAATTAATTTTTGCATCAGCATAAAGTTTTAATACTCTGTATAAAGCTCCTGGAATATGTCTGGTGACGAATAATAATGAAGTTTTCATCTTTCCTTCTTTTGATTTATTTTCTTTCTTTGAAATTACGAGGAATCTAGTGGAATTTAACAAATCATCTTCGATTTTTGAATGTAAGACTTTTAAACCATAGACTTTACTTGCAAATTCAGTACCTATTGCAGCATAAGACTCGCTATTTAACTCTTTTACTCTACGAACTGCTTCAGCTGTAGAGTTAACATCTATTAAATCTGCTGTTGGCATATTTAATTTAATCCAATTCCTTGTTTGAGCAAAAGCTTGAGGGTGAGATAAAATAGTTCTTATTCTTAATAAATTAGATTTTTCTAATGAGATTAAATTTTGAATTATCCGAAGTTCAATTTCACCATATATAACAAGATTTTTTTCAATTAGCAAATCAAGTGTTTCTCTAACTGTACCTTGAAGGCTATTTTCAATAGGAATAACTCCAAATTCTATTTTTTCCTTTTCAATATTCATAAAAGTTTCTGAAATAGTATTAAAAGCAAGAAATTCTGTACCCGCTTTTGGAAAAAATTCCAGAGCTGCTTCATGGGTAAAGGTTCCTTTAGGACCTAGATACCCGACTTTTGTAATATCTCCTTGAATTGATCTACTAGCACTTAAAATCTCTTTCCATATAGCTTCGATACTTTCTGGCTTTAATATTTTTGATAGAGATTTGAGCTTTTCAATTATATCCTTTTCTCTTTGGGGCTGATAAACTTCAAGATTTAATAGTTTCTTGATCTCTCCAATTTTTAAAACAACAATTCCTCTTTTATTCAACAGTTCAATTATCTTGTTATCAATCTCATCAATTATTTTCCGAAATTCTTCTAATTGATTGGTAGAACTAATATTATCTTTCATGATTACCTATAATAGTATTAATTAAAATGCAATTAAAGAAAATATTTTAAAGTTAATTCTAAAGCAGCAACAGGAAATTCTAATTTAAAATTCAGTAATACCTCAGGATCTACTTCACCTATTTCACCAATTTTATTTCCTTTTAAATAAATGTCTCCATAACGACCATTAATAAAACTAGTATTATCACTATCTTTAACTTCATAATCATTATAATATCCAAGTGAAGTCATTATATAATCTAATGCAGACTTAATTTCTGTATAGTCAGCATCTTCATGATAAGATACGACAGATAAATGCACTTCTCTTTTAGCTCCTGTTTCTTTATTAGAATCTAATAAAATAACGTCACCTACTTCAAATAACCTTATAGGCTTTTCCTCAGATCGATTTAAAAGCAATGTTTCCATCAATTGTGGTAATAATTTCATTCTAGTAGTATTGTATTCCTTTGAAACGGGATTAGCAATTTCAACTATCTTATTCTTGTTGAAATTTTGTCTCATTAAAGTAAATTGTTTCTCAGTACTAGTTAATATGAAATTAAGGATTTCTAAGTATCCTGCGCCAATCATGATTTTTCTTACTTTATTTGAGAAATCTTGGATTGGATGATATTCTCCTATACCTCCTTCTTGAATTGTCAAAGGTAAATTGGAATATCCATAACCAATAGCACATTCTTCAGTAAAATCAATGGGGTGCATTATATCTCCTCTGTATGCTGGAACCCAAATATTTAAGTATCCTTTCTTTTTAGATTTCTCTGCATCCATTCTTACTTTTTGAAAACATTTTATCATTTCGGGTAATGATAAATTCAAACCAACAACATCATTTACGTAATCAGCTTTTATTTCCCATTTTTTAGGTTCTAGATTAGGAGTGATAATTTCTTTACCCCCTTGATAATTTACTTTAACACTTTCTATTTTTGCTCCCATATCTGATAATGTTGTTGACAAAATATTTAATGCTAAATTCACAGCTTTAAAATCAGTACCAGTTAAATCCAAAAATAAGTTTTTTGTATCATCAGTAACAGTTGTAAGTTCCCCATTTATTATTGGTGGAAACGATAGAACTTCGTTTTTACTATCAAGAATAATAGGATATACTTCTTTTCCTTCTAAAATATGAGCATATTCAATACCTTTCTCATGTAATAATAGAATTTCCT
>JBHLNY010000283.1:0-4276 GCA_048941065.1 Promethearchaeota archaeon | reverse complement strand
ATTTTTAATACGAAACTTAAATAAATAATAATATAATTTTTTATCTTACAAAAGAATATATTTATAAATTACATTAAAAATTTCATAGGTGAAATTATTTTGGAGAAAGGTCAATCTATCTTATACTTGAAAAAAGAAGTGGAAGAAAAGCCAGAAACGAATAAAATTTTATTTACAGGATTAGACGCAGCAGGCAAGACTTCAATTATTCTAACACTTCAACGTGAATTTTCTAAAATTGCATTACTTTCTCCTACAAGAGGTGCACAGAGAAGAATATTTGATTTTCTTGGTAAAGAAATATCAGAATGGGATTTAGGCGGACAATTGAGTTATAGAATATCATATTTGAAGAGCCCTGGTAAATTTTTTGATGGAACTGAAATTGCTATATATGTAATAGATATTCAGAATAGGGATCGAATTTCAGAAGCTATTAGTTATTTTAAAGATGTAGTAGATCAATTTAGGAAATTAGAAATAGAACCCCCAATATATATATTTCTGCATAAATACGATCCAGCGTTAAAAAGAAATGCTAAGAATGAAATGACTAGACTCACTTTAGAATTAAAAGAAAAGTTCAAAGGAGCAACAGATTATAAAAAGATCTTTTTTTATGAAACATCAATTTATGATTTTTCTTCAATAATAACTGCAATGAGCGAAATTCTTTTAAGTTTATATCCCAAATCAGAATTGATTTCAAAAACTATCCTGGAATTTGCGAAAAAAGTAAATTCTGAAGGAGTAGTAGTAATTGACGATAATTCACTTATTGTTGGGTCATATTATAAAGATAATGAAGTAAAGCATCTCCTCACCGCTAGTACTCCATATTTCTTAACACTTAATGATTCGTTTGAATTTACTGATGTTATGGAAGAAAGATATGAAAATCGAATGATAGTTCAAAGATTTGGAAGAAACTTTATTTTTAAGCAGCTAAGTTTGAAAAAAGGAGCAACACCCTATTACCTTCTTTTGTTAAAAGGGGATCCTGTTTTCCGTAAGGAAGATTTTGAATCTTTTGCGAATTTATTAAAAGAAATTTTATATAAATAAAATATTATATCTCATTTATCTTCATTTTAGTTAGATTTTTAGAGATTTTTAAAAGATTTTTAAATTTGAAAGTTAAATTAAATTGTACAATCTTGAACTTAAAACTGTAAAAGGAAAGATAATTTATTGTTACTAACATTAATTAAATTGAATTTTTTTTATATTTATAATAAAAGAAGATAATTTAAAGATTAATTTATTGCTATTTGGAGGCGTTATTAAGCATAATCATATGTCAAAATTGCGGTGCGACAAATCAAGATGTTAATGTTTGTAGAAAATGCGGAGCTTTACTACCGATTTCTTCTAAAACATCACGATCAAGAGCACAGTTTACTGAAACTAAAAAAGTAAAAAAACAAAAGAAAAAAGAATTGGATTTACAAGAAATCCCTAAAGAAAGTGAAGCAATAGAACAATCAATAAATGAAAATAAAGTAACTGATGAATTAACGAAAGAAATTAAAAATTCTCAATCTAATAGTGACTCTGAAACAGAAAGCTCTCTTATTGAAGAAGATAAAGAGGAAGTTCTAAAAGAAATTACCCCACAACCTTACAAAAGTTCAATTATAGGATCAGAAACTAAAGCTTTACCAAAAAAAGAAGCGGACTCATCACTCTTAAAACAGAAACAATTAGAAAAAGATATGACTGATGTTTTAAGTTTCTTATCTAAAAAGATTACTGTAAAAAAATTAGAAATACCTGAATCTAAAAAAGAGAAAGAACCGGCAAAAAAAATTCCACCAGCTAGTATGAATGAAATATTAAGCCAATTATTAAAATTAGATCTACATATTGAAGCTTCAGCAATTATAAAAAGTGATGGGACAATATTAGCATCAGCCTTATCAGATAGAATTTCTGATACTTTATTTGCAACAATTGGTCAAACGTTAAATCAAATTGGAACAGATATAATCAATGGGTTAAGTGCGGGTTCTCTGAGGGCTATATCAGTAAAAGGGAGTGAAGGCGTTTTAGACCTAGCTCCTATTGATAAACAATCTCCAAGTATTAAAGATATGATTTTAGTCATTCTATCTCATCCAAAAGTTAAGAGTGGAATTATCAGTTTCGCTGCTAATATTGTTAAAAAACAACTTATAGAATATTTAGGTTTAAAAAGTTAATGTTATATCAAATAAAAATAGGGAAATTATAATTTTTTCAATTTAACCCATTATGTGATAATAATAATTCTCTTTAATGTATTCCATATTTAATTTAAATCTTTTTAGTTAAAGGTTTTATAACATAAATTTAAATATTAAGCGAACAAATATAATTACATCATCCAAATTCAACAAATTGAATAATTTTTAGAGAGATTTTATTAATTTGACGATTCTTAAATGGTATGTTAATGATAATAGACCTTGGTTTAAATATTACCAGGAAGGAGTACCAAAACATCCTGAATTTCCTGTGATTAGTTTAGGCGAATGGTTTGATCAAAAAACTGAAGAATTTGCGCAGAAAAAATGCATTTGGTTTTCAAAAACCTTTATGAACTATAGAGTTCTTAGAAAATACACTGATTCACTCACTACCTCTCTTGCACGTGAAGGAATAAAAAAAGGAGATGTTGTAGCAATATTACTTCCTAATTGTTTTCAGTTCACAATTTCATATTTTGCAATAATTAAGTTAGGAGCTATTGTAACTCCGATTAATCCGACTTATAAACCATCAGAAATATTAGTTGTACTTAAACAAGTTAAAGCTAAAGCATTAATTTGTATGGATGCTATGTATGGATTAATAAAACCAATAAAAGATAAATACAAATTTGACTTTATTATTTCTACAAATATAATTGATCTAGCAGCTATTCCGCCTGCGATTAAAGAAAAATTAATTGAAGATGGAACAATTCCTACAGGTGAAGTTCCTGGAGCACGAAAGTATGTAGAAGTATGTCATAAACGAGGGGATATAGATATCCCGGATGTAGATATTGATCCAATAAACGATCCAGCAGTATATTTGATGACTGGTGGCACCACTGGTGTTCCTAAAGCTGCGATTATAACACACTATAATTGTATAACAAATGCTAAGCAGAATGTTATGTGGATGCCAGATGCTGTTCATCCCATGGGATGTATTGGAATTTTACCAATGTTTCATGCATTTGGAATGACAATAGTACAAAATGTCGTTATTGAAGGAGGTGATTATAATATCCTATTTCCAAGACCTCCATCCTCACTTAAAGAAGTCGTAGATACAATATTAGAAGTTGGTCCTGAAAGAGGTGTAATTTTACCAGGCGTTGAAAGTCTTTTTATCGGTTTAACACGTTATTTAAAACAAAATCCCGAACCTAGATTAAAAGGTATGTTTCGTTTGTGTGTTAATGGTGCGGGGCCTCTACATAAATCCGTAAAAGATAAATTTGAAGCTATTAGTGGTGGGAGACTTGTTGAAGCATATGGTCTTACTGAATGTACTACAGCAGTTAGTGCGGGACCTTTTAACGGTAGAGATGAACCAGGCAAGATTGGATTACCGTATCCTGGAGTAGATTGGGCAATCTTTGATTCTGAGGATTTTAATAAAGGACCATTAAAAGGTTTTGGACCAGAATATACTGGTGAAATTTGTGTATGTGGTCCGCAAGTAATGAAAGGATACTTAAATAACCCTAAAGCTACATCAGAAACTCTTAAAGAGTGGGATGCTAGAATTTGGTGTCTCACAGGGGATATTGGTTATATGGATGAAAGAGGGCAAATTACAATTCGAGATCGAAAAAAACAAATGATAAAATACAAAGGATATTCAGTATTTCCAAAAGAAGTAGAAGAATTAATAGGAAACCACCCTGATGTTCTTGAGGTTGCTGTTGCAGGTTTACCTGATCCTGAAACAGGCGAAATGGTAAAAGCATGGGTTCAATTAAAAGAGGAATCTATTGGTAAAGTAAAAACTGAAGATTTATTCGCATGGTGTAAAGATAATATCACTCACTATAAATCTCCCAAACAAATTGAATTTATAGAAGAAATTCCTAAATCAATGGTTGGAAAAGTCCAAAGGAGAGTTTTACAAATTAATGATCCCGCCTGGAAAGAAAAATATGGAGAACAAGTTTAACGGTATACAATTTTTCATAAATGCTTCTGTATAAAAACCTTATAGATTATAATTTTCTTAAAAAATTCTATATTATTTGGTAATTCTTGTAGAAAAGAATTAAATT
>JBHLNY010000034.1:0-18150 GCA_048941065.1 Promethearchaeota archaeon | reverse complement strand
TCATAAATTTGATTGTAGCATATCTTATTAAAAAGAATAAATTAAAATGAATAAAAAAACTTTTTAAAAAAATTTTTTAATATAAAATTTCTTTAACATCTAGAGGTGTTACATTGAATTCATGTGAACTTCTGGAACCTATTGAATACTATTTTAAGAAGAAATTATGCCTTATTGGAAATCTTGAACTATATAAAAATGAATTCCAAAAAAAAATAAGTTCAAATTGCCTCCCTCTAGAAAATAAAGAGAATATTGGTGTAAATATAAGCAAAATTGAGTACATTTATCAAAAAAATAAACGGCATCAAAAATTTGAGTTTCTTCTATGGAATATTGATTGCAGGCAACAGCGGTCTTTCTTACGAACCATTTTTTACAATGGAGCTGAGGCAATGATAGTTTTCATATCAGATACTAAGATAGAACAAATTTATCATTATCTCTATGAAATTAGAATTAGAATGCCAACAATAACAATAATTTTTTGCATAATTCTTGAAAATTTTTCTAAAGAAGAGATTCTTGAAGTACAATTAGAAAATGAAGATTTAAAGTCCTTCATGAAAAATAATAATATTCAAATTAATGAAATATCAGAACCTTCGGTAATTTTAGACCAAGTTTGCTCAATTAGTTTGAGTAAGATAAAAAATAAAGAAATAGAAAATTGCTATATCACTGATTTTATTCCTTTACAATCGTTGATTACTCATTCTAGCGTTAAAGATAATTGTAATGATTATTATGAACCTCAACCTGCTGACCTAAAAATTAAAAAAAGAATTAATACAGAAATTCTATTGTCATTTCTTTCAAAAATTGGTATTAATATTAAAAATGAATCTCAGAATTGGGTTCGAATAAAAAATGAAAACTTTGGTACATTTTCAATTTATCTTAAGAATGGAAATGTGTATTATTTTCCCATTATTTGTGAAAAATGTAAAGATAAAAAATGTTTAACATATAAAAAAGCACCTTTTTTTATTTGTATTGAAGCAGAATCTGGATCGCAAGGTTGGAGCAATATTAAAGGTTTTAATCGAAATGAACTTCTTATCATATCAAAAATTATTGCGTTAAAAGAAGGAGATGAATCTAATCTACCGAAATCTGTTATAAAGCAAATTAAAAAAATTAATAATTGTTTAAAATTTAAATAGAAAAAGCATGACTGTAATCCTAAATACTTTTAATTTAAAATCCAAAGCGTATTGTGACGTTATCAATATAACCTCACAAGTTCAAAATTCTATAAATAAAAGTGGAATTAAAAATGGAATAGTAAATGTACATGTAGCGGGATCTACGGGAGCAATATCTACTACAGAATATGAACCAGGACTAGTAAAAAATGATATAAAAGAACTTTTAGAAAATTTAATTCCTTACGATAGAAACTATAAACATCATCGAACTTGGGGAGATAATAATGGAGCAGGACACCTTAGAAGCTCTTTTCTTAAAACGTCCCAAACCTTTCCCTTTAAAAATCAACACTTAATATTAGGAACTTGGCAACAAATTATTTTTATTGAATGTGATGAAAAAAATAGATCTAGAACTATTTATTGTACTGTTTTAGGGGAATAGATTATCCTTATTATTTGAAAAAAATATTTGTTTATTTATTGTTTTTAATAAGATTATCCAATTCCTCTAGAATTATTTGATATTTATCTCGTACCTGAACATTGACTAATTCTTCTTCATTTTTCTCTAGTTCTGGAGAAATAAACACAGGGAATTTTTTAAAAGTTTCAACAGTTTGTTCCTTTATACTAATACGGTATTTTAAGTTTTCTAAAAATTTATTTTCCAATTCAATCAATTAATTCACCTTCTTAAAATTACATTTTATTAATTATTGATCAAAAACACACAATTCCCGTTTAAAAATACCTATATCATACTTATGTTATTAAAATAGCATTAAAATTAATTATTTTAAGAAGTCCTTGATTTATAGAAAATACATAGAATATATAGATAATATCCAGATAAATCTTTTAAAATACCTAAATAAATATAATAAAAAATGAGAAGGCTAAAAATAATTAATTATGTTCTTAATATTAAAATAAATCTAGAAATAATAGTAATTTAAATAAATCCTTTTTTTTATTACATTTAATAAATATTTTTAAAGAAAATTAATTGAAAACAATGGAACGATTTATAAAAGTAATAATCTCTGGATTGGATAACGCTGGCAAGACATCAATCTTAACTGCTTTAGATAAAAAGTATGATTTCCAAAAAGATATAATGGAATTGAAACCGACAATTAGAGTAGAGTATCATAAAATGAATTTTTTAACATCACTAGTAAATTTTTGGGACATGGGCGGTCAAGAAATATACAGAGAAATATATCAAAAGAATCAAGATGTATATTTTGATGGTACAGACTTGCTTATTTATGTGATTGATATTCAAGACCCAAATAGATTTGAGAATTCCCTTGAATATTTAAACTCGATTCTACAATTTTTTAAAGATAACGATTTGAAGGTACCAATAATAGTTACTTTTCATAAATATGACCCCGATTTAAGAAATGATGACACCATATTAGAAAATATCGATCAATTAAGAGAAACAATTCTAAATAAATATCATACATTTAAAATATTATTTCAACAAAGTTCTATTTATGATATTATTTCTGTTATTCAATTAGTTTCATATGGTCTTTCTGTTTTTGATAAGAAATTTTTTGAACTCTCTGAGTTATTAGAAACCTATTTAGAACTATTTAATAGCCAAGCCCTTATTGTATTTGACAGAAATGGAATTATTATTTCTGAGTATTATAGTGATGAGATAGAACCTGATATTTACATTGAACTTTTAGAATCAATAAAGGAGCACCTCTTTTTACTTAAAAGAATTCAAGAGGAATCATATGATGAAAATCATAATTTCTTCTCAATTGAAGAAAAACTTCTAACATATCTTCACAGAATAAAGATAAAGTCAGAGATATTTTATGGTTCTGTTGTAATTAAAGAAGACCAAAAAGAGGATTTTCTAGATAAATTTCCTGATTTTCTTGAAGACTTAAAGAAAATTTTAGAAGATTTACTATAATTTTCCATAATTTAAAGAATTTTAAATCTTCATAAAAAATTTGAAAAATTTTTTGTTCAATCTAAGATTATTCAATTTTCAAAAGTGCTTGAGCTTTATCAATTAACTTTTTTTTTTTCTTTCTATGATTCTCTACATACTTCAATACTTTTTCGATACATTCTCTCTTATGTTCACCACATAATAGTTTACCCGCGATACACTCTTGAAAAGCAGTTCTTAATTTGTCATCATCTTCCTCAAAAGTATACATCAACATTTTATAGATCATGCATCTTTGAGGTTCTCCACCTAGTTCTTGTTGTTCTTGTTTATTTCTTCTTCCTCCAGTAAGTGCTCCCATAATCTTCTTTTCTATTATTTCTAAAGGTTCATTAAACGTAAAATAACTATTAGGATTTCTTTTTGCCATTTTATCTGAACCATCTATTCCAGCTAGTAAATAATGATAAGTCGCCCCAGGTATAAAGTAGCCTTTATAATATCTACGAGTTAAATCTCTTGTAAGTCTTATGTGAGGATCTTGATCAATTCCAACTGGTACTACTGTTGGTTGCGGTTTATCTAGGATTTGAGGTAGCACAATATCACCAACTTGTATTAAAGCAGATATATATAAACCAAATGGTTTCTCTCCATAAATTGCATTTAACATATTCTGCGTTACTAATCTACTAACTTTAAAACACACATCTTTCACTATTGGTTCTTTTGACTGTCTCCAGATATGAGCTTTCTCAGGATCTAAACCTAATGCTAAAATATCCGCTAAATTATCTATTGCAAATTCCTCTGATTCATCGTAAGTTAATCCATTATCTTCCCAAGTTTCAATATCAGCAATCCCATAATATGCTTTTCCTCCCATTTTCTGAAATTCAACAATTTCTAGAGCAGTAGTAAGCGTCCCTAAATGAAATGGTCCAGATGGTTTGATTCCGCTCATAACTGCCCATGGCTTTCCTCTTTCTATTGCTTTAGAAATATCTTGTAGGTCACGGTGCCCAAAAATTATCTTTCTTCTGATAAAGCGATTATTAATAAACTTTTGGCGCATAATTTCGCTTAT
The DNA here is from genome assembly GCA_048941065.1 of Promethearchaeota archaeon. Taxonomy (GTDB): domain Archaea; phylum Asgardarchaeota; class Lokiarchaeia; order Sigyniarchaeales; family SOKP01; genus Loki-b32. The sequence continues at coordinate 13,985 of JBHLNY010000034.1, read as the reverse complement.
TTCTTCAATTCCGAATTCCTTTTTTATTCTTTCATAATCATCCTCTTCAAGAGGAGAGGTACCCCATGGATCAATATTAGTCATTTTAATGATCTTTTTAGATTTATAGATAATAATAAAAATATTAACCTAATAAAAAATTTTAATACATATGATTAAATTTTCCAAAGGGGAAATCGAGGAATTTATAAAGCTTTTAGATTTTTCTAAAATCAAAGGTGGCTTAATACCCGTTGTTACACAAGATAATAAGACTAATAAGGTTCTAATTTTAGCATTTGCAAATGAGGCAGCTATAAGAAAGACTTTGGAAACAGGATACGTCCATTTTTATTCGAGGACACGAAAAATTCTTTGGAAAAAAGGACAAACCAGTGGAAATGTCGAAGAGGTTGAACATGTAATCATCGACTGCGATAACGATTCTCTTTTATTCAAAGTTTCACAAATCGGTGGCGCAGCATGTCATAGGGGATATGATACTTGCTTTTATAATGAGTTTGAAAATGGAAAATTAAATATAATCGGACAAAAAATTTTTAACCCTAATAAGGACCTTAATAAGATTTAAACAATTTTCAAAAAATTTCTAAAATTATAAATAGTTTTCAAAATAAGATATATTTGGTTGAAACAGATTATTTAATTTTTATTATTATAAATAGGTAAGTTCTTCATTGAAAAAGGAACAACTTGATGATATTGACAAGGAAATTATAAGAATTTTACAAAATAACGCAAGGACATCTTATCGGGAGATTCAAAATCAATTAAAGATTTCGATTGGTACGATTCACAATCGAATCTCAAAATTGAAAGATAATCAAATTATTGAAGGTTATACTTTAAAACTCAATAATGAAAAACTTGGCTATAAATTATCCTTTTTAATACGTATTAATATTGATGGTAAACATACTGAAGAGATTCTCAAAGAAATATCTGAAATACCTGAAGTTTGTTCAGTGTTTCATACAACTGGAGAACAATCGGCAGCTCTTATATGTAGATTCGTAGAATCGGAGGATGTTCATCATTTTATTAGAGAATTGAATAAGAAAGAATATATCACCAGAACTAACTCTAATATGATTCTTAAAGAATATAAAAACACTTCTTTTGTAGAAATATAATTTTTCTGAGTTTTGATAGATTATTTAGATTAGATTATAAAAACTCGATTTTCTTTATTCACATGTAATTGTATTGAAATAACAAAGTTTTTTAATTTTATGACATAGAGATCTTTATATATAAGGAAAATTTAAACATCTGATTATAATTTAAATAATAGGTATAAAGTGAAAATAAATGTCATTTGGGAACGTTCCAATAATAATTCTTAAAGAAGGTACTGAAGAAGTTCGAGAAAACGAAGCAAGAAAGCAGAATATTAATGCAATGGTAGCGATAGCTGAAACTGTCAGATCCACCCTCGGCCCAAGAGGTATGTCTAAAATGCTCGTTGATTCGTTAGGTGATGTCACAATTACAAATGATGGGGCTGAAATTCTTAAAAATCTAGACATTGAGAATATTTCTGCAAACATGATGGTAAATGTAGCAAAATCAATCGATGATGATATCGGAGATGGAACTACTTCTGTAGTGATTTTTTCCGCTGCTTTATTAAAAAACGCTTTAGAATTAATTGAGCAAGATATTCATCCAAAACCTATTACTCATGGATATAAATTAGCAGCAGATAAAGTTCTTCAAATAATAAACGAAATTGCATTTAAAATATCTAAGGATGACGATGAAATACTTAAAAGTGCTGCTAAAACTGCAATGAACTCAAAAGATATAGCTCCATTAAAAGATTTTTTCTCAAGCTTGGCATTAAATGCCGTAAAACATATAACAGATGAGAAAGGAAATACATTTACAAAAATAGGGGATATTAAAATTGTTAAAGCTCCTGGAAAAGCACTTAGTGATTCGGAATTAATAAATGGAGTTTATATCCAAAAGGAAAAAGTTCATCCAGGGATGCCTGAAACGTTAAAAAATGCTAAAATTGCAGTTATTAGAAGGAAATTAGACGTTAAAAAAACTGAATTCGATGCTCAAATCAGAATCTCAAGCCCTACAGAAATTCAAAAATTCCTTGACCAAGAAGATCATATCCTACAAAATTACATGACCATTTTTAAGGATTTAGGGGTTAATATGGTTGTAAACAATAGTGATATTTCTGACAAATTTGGTGCATATTTAGCAAAAGAAGGTATTGCCGCTATCAAAAATGTTGGTGAGAGTGACTATAAATCGATTCTGAAGGCAGTTGATGCCAAACTTGTTGATGATTTAACCACTTTATCTCAAGATGATTTAGGATTTGCTCAAAAAATACATTTTGAAAAAATTGATAAAGATGAATATACATTTTTTACAGGATGCAAAAACCCAAAATCGGTGTCAATTTTACTAAAAGGGGGTCTCGAAAAAATATTAAATACTGCTGAAGTTACATTACATGATGTATTATCTGTCATTGCTAAAGTTATGGATACGCAAACAGTTGTAGCTGGTGGAGGGGCGATTTATATAGAATTAGCTAAAATATTAAGAGCTTATGCAAATGAAATTGGCGGAAAAGAACAACTTGCTGTTTCTGCTTTCGCTTTGGCTTTGGAAGAAATTCCTAAAACCCTCATAAAAAATGCTGGTTTGGAAGAAATAGAAAAAATGACTGAATTAAGAGCAGCACATAAAACAGGTGAAGATAAGTGGATTGGGATTGATACGATCACTAATACTATTGGAGACAATTTTCAAAAAGGAATTATTGAACCTGCTGCATTAATTACTCATATTATTAAATCTGGTGGTGAACTCGCGAATTTAATACTAAGAATAGATCGAATAATAAGTTCCAAAGGATCTAAATAAAAAGAAGTGTAAAATAAAGATCTTTTTTTTCTTTTTTTCTTTTTTTTTTCTTTTCAAAACGTATAAAGGTAAAATTAATAGAGTTGGAATAATTTTCTTTCAACACCTCATATTAATTAAACTTAATTCAGATACAAGATAAAATGATTTTTTGAAATGCAAGTAATTGATCAAGAGAATCTTGAAAAATTAAATGCTCTCAATAATGAGCATGTTTTAAGGATTGTAAGGGAGTTTATTAATCTATGTAAACCAATAAAAGTAACTGTTATAACTGATATAAAAGATAATATCGAATATGTTGCAAGAAGAGCCATTGAGATAGGGGAAGAGGCAAATTTGGCTCTTAAAGGTCATACAATCCATTATGATAGCTTTTTAACAATGTCTAATCATGATCAAGCAAGAGACAAAGCAAATACTCAGGTTTTAGTATCAAAAAATGAAAAGGATTTCTACCCCTGGATAAATACAATGGAACGAGAAAAAGGTTTAAAGGAAATTTTCGAAATCATGGATGGATGCATGGAAGGTCATGAGTGTGTAATTAGATTTTTTTGCTTAGGTCCAAAAAATTCTAAATTTTCTATATTAGCACTTCAATTAACAGATTCTTATTATGTCGCACATTCAGAAGATCTCCTTTACAGAGCAGGTTATGAAGAATTTAAAAAGTTAGATGGATCTGGTGATTTCTTCTATTTTATTCATTCCTCAGGAGAATTAATAGGAGACCCCCCTGTTACTAAAAATCTTGAAAAACGTAGGATTTATATAGATTTACAGGAGGGAAGAGTTCTTTCAGTTAATAATCAATATGCTGGAAACTCTTTGGGATTAAAAAAGCTTGCACTTAGGTTAGCTATTCATAAAGCTAACAATGAGGATTGGCTAGCAGAACATTACTTTATTATGGGTATACATCCAAAAGCAAAAAACCGTGTATCATATTTTTGTGGGGCGTTTCCTAGTGCTTGCGGTAAAACTAGTACAGCAATGCTCCCTGATCAAACAATCCTTGGAGATGATATCGCATATTTACGGGTTTGGGAGGATGGTTATGCACATGTTGCTAACATTGAGCGAGGGATCTTCGGAATTATTAAAGATGTAAATGCTAAAGATGATCCCGTAATTTTCAAAGCTCTTACCACACCTCGAGAAACTATTTTTTCTAATGTATTGATATCAAGTGGAATACCATATTGGATTGGTGATGGGAGACTTATACCTAATGAAGGTATAAACTTTTCAGGTAAATGGAGAAAAGGTAAAAAAGATAGTAATGGAATAGAAATCCCGCATGCACATCCTAATGCTAGATATACTATTAGTATTGAAGAACTGAGTAATGCGGATCCCAATTTACATAATCCAGATGGAGTTCCCCTCCATGGTATTTTTTATGGAGGTCGAGATAGTGATACTATGCCTCCAGTATTAGAAAGTCTTAATTGGGAACATGGTGTTTTTCTGGGAGCCTCCATTGAATCTGAAACCACTTCCGCAACTCTAGGTGCTGAAGGGGTGCGAGCACAACAACCAATGGCAAATTTAGATTTTATAGTAGTACCTCTGGGAAAATATCTGAAAAACCATCAGAAATTTGGGAAAAAATTAAAATACCCTCCAAAAGTTTTTGCTACAAATTATTTTCTCAAAAGCAAGGATGGTAAATATCTAAATGGTATACTAGATAAATTATGTTGGGTAATATGGGCTGAAGGAAGAACAAATGCTGATTATGACGCAATCTATACACCTATTGGGTTTATTCCTAAATATAAAGATATAAAAGAAATATTTAAGAATTATTTGAATAAAGAGTATTCTAGAAACAATTACATAGAGCAATTCTCGATCAGAATAAAGAAGTTACTTGAGAAGTTCCACAGAATTGAAATGATGTATGAGAAAGAAAAAAATATACCAAATTTTTTCTTGAATATTTTAAATAAACAAAGAAATGGATTACTGGATCTTTTTAAAAACTATAATAAGGACGTAATTTCTCCATTTGAACTTTAAAACTTATTTTAATTTATGTAATTAGATTAAGGATTTTAACCCATTTTTAACTTTATAGGTTTTGTTAAACCTATCAATTTCAATAAAACGCTTAATTTCAAGATTATTTAAAAAATCTCTCATTTGAATTTTATCTTTTTTTAACTCTTTAGCTAATCCTTCAATATCTTGTTCATAATTTTGAAGAATCTGAAGAAGTGAGGAATAATTTTCAAAAACTTGATTTACAATATATTTTATCGACTCTTCTACATTATCTCCAGTTTTGGTGCTTGTGGGAAAAATTTTCGCATTTTGTGGCAAGTAATTTTGTGCTTGTACAATTTCAGCTGATCGAGCATCTTGAATATCTTGTTTATTAGCTAAAAAAACTATAGGGGTATCAAGAGGGATTATTTTTCTAATCGCATTTAAAATAACAATTGCGTCCTCATCTTTTTCTGGATGAGCCGCATCAAAAATAAAAACTACACCATCAGTACCCTTAACAACTACATCTCTCATAACATTGAACCTTAATAATCCGGGAGTACCAAATAAAAATACATCAAAACCATTTAACTTAATGGAACCTAAGTCCATTCCTACAGTGTAATATTTATCATCTTTGCCTTTAGCTTCAACGTTCAACGCATTCTCGTCTAAATGTCTGATATAACTTGATTTTCCGCAGCTAAGAGGACCAGAAACTACAATTTTTATTATGATTCACCAAAACTTATAATGAAATTTTTATTTAGAAACTACTTATTTTTCTATTTAAAGTAATGTAATATATTAATATAATACTTTTTTTATTAGTACTTTGTTAAATTCTAACAATCTAGTGGTTTCGACAAATTTAAATCTTCAATTTTTTTTAGAGTTAAGTAAATATTTATCCAGAACTTTCCTATAGGGAGAAATAATTCAAATTATCTGATACATAAAAAAAAATCAGATTAAAAGACCTAATAGTAATAATTTCTAATAATAAAAAATAAAGCATCATCGACAATACATTGTTATTTCAACTGGATTTTACGAAAAATTCAATTTTCATTAGTTATTTTGACAAATTCCGCAGTTTTCAAATCTTTTAAATTATATGGCTAAAATTGATTGATTTAGTCATTTTTAGGAATATTACGATCATATAAAGACATTTTTACGAAAACTTGCTATCAAATTCTTCCTTTTTCACGTAATTTTGGAAAATTTTATATAGTTTTTTGTCATAAGTAATCAATAAAAATCTCTTTATTATTAGAATTAATAAAAATGCTCAAAAACAACTAATAATTTTGATTAATCATCTGAAACAACCAAAATTTAAATAAAAAATTAACAGAACTAAAAAAATGTCAGAAAATAAATTAAATTCTGTAATGGTTATTGGTGGAGGCATTAGTGGGATTGAAGCCAGCCTTACATTAGCAGAACAAGGATATAAAGTGATTCTCGTAGAGAAAACCTCTTCAGTAGGGGGTAGAATGGCACAGCTAGATAAAACATTTCCTACATTAGATTGTTCTATATGTATCTTAGCCCCTAAGATGGTGGAGGTTTCTCGTCATCCTAACGTTGAGTTGCTAGCATATTCTGAAGTTGGAGGAGTATCTGGTAAAGCAGGAGATTTTAAGGTTAAAGTAATAAAAAAGGCTAGATATGTTGATTGGGACAAATGTACTGGGTGTGGAGCTTGCTCTGAAAAATGTCCCATGAAAAAGATACCATCTGAGTTCGAGGAGGGAATGGGGAACAGAACTGCTATCTATATTCCATTTCCACAAGCAGTTCCTAGAAAGGCTATTATTGATGCTAAGAAATGTCTTTATCTCACTAAAAATGCTTGTCAACTTTGCGAGAAAGAATGTGAAGCAGGAGCGATTAATTGGGATGATAAAGATGAGCTTTTAGAATATAATGTAGCATCAATAATCGTCGCAACAGGGTATGATCAATTAGATCCGAGTATCTTAGATCGATATCATTATGGAGAATATCCTAATGTAGTTACAGCGATGCAATATGAGAGGTTATTAAGTGCATCAGGTCCCACGGGAGGAGAGATTTTACGACTTTCAGATAATAAACATGCACATAATATTGCATTTATAAGCTGTGTTGGTTCTAGGAATGAAGATCTTTGTTCCTATTGTTCTAAATTTTGTTGTATGTATCAAACTAAGGAAGGTGTAGTTACTAGGGAACATGCTCCTGATACAAATGTTACAATCTTCTTTAATGATATTAGAGTAATAGGGAAGAATCAAGAAGAATTTATTGAAAGGGCTAAAGAAGAATATGGTCTTGTTTATTATAGAGGCATTCCTGGAGATATCCGTGAAAATCCAGAAAATCATAATCTTTATGTTAAACATGCAAATCTTGATACTGGTGAAGTAGAGTTAAGTGAATTTGACCTTGTAGTGCTTGCAAATGCGGTGATACCTCGAAGTAATGCTGAAAAATTAGCAAACATCTTAGGAATCGAACAAAATGAGTTTGGGTTCTTTAAAACTACAAATTCTACTGAGGATCTACTTTCCACCCGTGAAGGAATATATGTGACTGGCTCATGTCAATCTCCCGATGATATTGCAAATTCTGTGGCAAAAGCGGGAGGCGCTGCTGCACTAGCTGCCATATATGCCATTCCAATGAGCAAGGAAGAACTAAAAGTTGAACTTCCACCGTTGAAAGATGTTAGATCAGACGCTGAACCCCGAATTGGTGTATTTATTTGTAGATGTGGTATCAATATTGCAGGATATATGGACGTACCAACATTGGTAGATTATGCTAAGACTCTTCCAAACGTAGTATATAGTATGGAAAATAAATATAGTTGTTCACAATTAACTCAAGACATAATTAAAGAAAAAATCGAAGAGCTTAATCTAAATAGAGTCGTTGTCGCAGCATGTACTCCCAGAACTCATGAGCCTTTATTCCAAAAAACTATAAGAGAAGCAGGATTAAATGAGTATCTCTTTAATTTCGTAAGTATCCGTGAGTTAGACTCCTGGGTACATATGAGTGATAACCCCAGAGCAACTGATAAAGCGAAGGATTTAATCAGAATGGGTATAGCTCGCGTTAGAAAACAAAAATCTGAAGTTAAAATTAAAGGTGATGTTGTTCCAGAAGCACTAATTATAGGTGGTGGAATTTCTGGAATAACTGCAGCAATGGAAATAGCCAGAAAGGGCTTTAAAGTCCACCATGTAGAAAAAACTGATAAATTGGGAGGTCAATTGAACCTAATTTACAAAATAAATTTTGATAAGATTGATTCAATGCAATTTTTAGAGGAAAAAATAAAAGAGTATAACCACTTGAAAAATATTACAACTTATTTAAATTCTGAAGTAATAAATGTTAAGGGATCAATAGGGGATTTTAAAATAATTGTTAAGGACAATGTAGAAAATAAAAATATAAACTTAAATGTGGGAGTCATCATTACTGCTACAGGTGCTTACGAGTATAAACCAGAAGGATGGTATCATTACGGTGAAAATGATAATGTAATGACTCAACTCGAATTGTCCGAAAAGCTAAGGAATAATGAGTTAAAAGATGGTGAAACACTGGTATTTATTCATTGTATAGGGTCAAGACAGCCAGAAGGAGGTAATGGATTTACTTATTGCTCATTAATATGTTGTTCTGAATCCATCAGACATGCATTATATGTAAAAGAAAACTATCCAAATACTAACATTTATGTCTTATATCGCGATATTCGGGTGGGAACATATGAAGAACCTTATTATTGGAAAGCACGTGAAAATATTAATTATATAAGATTTAATGAATATCCAACAGTAAATGTTGAGAATGGTAACCTTCAAGTTAATGTAAATGATATCTTAACTCAAATTGATCTTACAATTGAAACAGATAAGGTTGTTCTATCTACACCATTAGTACCAAATAGTACTAAACTACTAGGTGAATTAATCAAGTGTGCTAGAGATCAAAATGGTTATTTTTTAGAAGCTCATATTAAATTAAGACCCGTTGATTTTGCTACTGATGGAATTTATCTAGCTGGAACATGTCATGGTCCAAAAGGAATAGCGGATTCAATTTCTCAGGGACGAGGTGCTGCAGCTCATGCTTTAATACCCTTAATCTCAGGTAAAGTTGAGAATGAACCCTTAGTCTCTTTAGTGGATCCAGCTTTATGTTTAGCTTGCCAAAAATGCGAGGAAGTATGTAATTTCGGTGCGATTGGAGTAAATTTTGATAATGAAATATTAGTTTCCCAATCGAATCCATTATTATGTAAAGGATGCGGGGATTGTGCTGCAGCTTGTCCTGCTGGAGCAATTACAATGAGCCATTTTGCTGATGAACAAATTTATCCTATGATTTCAGAAGCACTCAAAGGAGAATTTGTTGATGAACGACCCAGAATTGTTGCCTTTTTATGCAATTGGTGTAGTTATGCTGGGGCTGATACATGTGGTGTAAGCCGTTTCCAATACCCTACCAACATTAGACCTATAAGGGTTATGTGTACCGGAAGAATTCCTAAAAGATTTATTCTACAAGCATTTTTGGAGGGAGCAGACGGAGTTTTTGTGGGGGGTTGTCATATTGGAGATTGTCACTACCTGGAAGGAAATTATGATATGTTACGACGTTTTAATGAAATTTATGAAGTCTTAGATAAGGTTGGTATCAATCCTGAACGTTACAGGCTCGAATGGGTTTCAGCGAGCGAAGGAAAGCGATTCTCGCAAGTTATTACAGAATTCGTTAATAAAGTGAAAGAATTAGGACCTATATCTAAAACAGGAGATAAAGTTGAACCAAAAAAAGAAAAAGCTAAGGAAGGTGTATAAAAATGGTTGAATTGATTAAAAAAAATACAAAGGAATTAGATTTGAATTTCCGCTATGAAATCAGCGAAAAAGTGGGTGCTAAATCACTTTTAAAATGCATTCAATGTGGAGTTTGTAGTTCTGGTTGCACTGTTACAGAATATGTAGATATGCAACCTCATAGAGTTGTCGCTTCTTGTCTTTTAGGTTTAAAAGAAGAGGTATTATCAAGCCAAGCAATCTGGACTTGCTCTTTATGTCATAGATGTACTGAAAGATGTCCAAAAAATGTAGATTATTCTTTCATTTTAGCACTTTTACGAAATATGGCAGTTAAGGAGGGTAAAATACCTAAAGAATATTCAAGTACCGTTGAAGTAATATATGATAATGGTTTTGTTGTTCCTTACACTGGAGGATTAAAAGATAACATAGATAGAAGAAGAAATAGAATGAACTTACCTCAAATAGTTCCACCAAATCTAGAGGAAATAAAATTTATTATCGAGGAAACGGGATTAGGAGATCTCGTAAAAAAAAAGGAGGTTAATTAATAATGGAATTCGCAATGTTCTTAGGATGTACTATACCTTTAAAGCTTCCACATTTTGAGAAAGCTTTTCGGCAAGTTGCTGATATTTTAGGCGTAAAATTAAAGGAAATGGAAGGTGTAAGCTGTTGTCCAGAGCCTGTGGCGCTACAATCCCTAAATATTGACACATGGATGGCTCTTGGAGCTAGAAACTTATCAATAGCAGAGAAAATGGGTCTAGATGTTTTAACGATCTGCTCGGGTTGTTACGAAACGCTCAAAACGGTAAGTGTATTATTAGGAGAGGACAAAGAATATTTAGAAAAAATAAATGGAATCCTAAAAAAAATAAATTACCACTATACAGGAAAAACTAAAGTATATCATTTTGTAGAAATATTTACACAACCTAAATGGCTTGATAAGATAAAAAGCTTAGTAGTTAAACCTTTAGATGATTTAAACCTTGCTGTACATTATGGTTGTCACTTAATAAGACCAAGTAAAATAATGCAATTTGACCATCCAGAAAGACCTGAAAAAATCGATCTCATACTTCAAACCTTAGGTGCAAAAACAATTGATTTCGCTAGTAAGTTGGAGTGTTGTGGTTATTGTGCCCGTTTACAGGATGAAATTGGTGAAAAATTAGTTGAAGATAAAATGACAGAATTATGTGAACTTAAAGAAGATATTGATGGATTAATTGCTGTATGTCCTGCCTGTGTTACACAATATGATCGAAAGGAGAAAATAATATCACGTAGGACAGATAAAGATTTAGAAATTCCAGTTCTTTATTTACCAGAAATGATGGCGATTGCGTTAGGTATAGAATTAGAAGATCTCAATTTGAAAAATAGAAGTGTAAAGCCAACTAAGTTAATTGAGAAATTAACAACCTAATTAATGGGATTTTTTAAGAAATAAATTTAGTAACGAAAAAAATATTAAAAAAAAGAAATATGGGAAAATAGGAGTGATCTAATATGATAATTACTCAACTAAAAGATATAAACGAAATATATGAAATGATCAAGCCATACAACAAAATTTTGATTACAGGCTGTGATGGTTGTTGTCAACCTCCACGTTCTCTTAATGAAGCTAAACTTATTGGTCAACTTTTAGAATTAAAGGCACGTACCGAGGGGAAAGAGTTGAAGTGGAAAGCTATAACAGTTCTTAGACAATGTGATGATAGAATTGCAGCAACAACAGTAAGACCTTTTGTAGAAGAATATGAAGCTATTGTTTCATTAGCATGTGGTCTTGGAGTTGTAATGATGAATAAAATCTTAACTAGTATTCTTACATTTCCCGCTCAAAATAGTCACTTCGGAGGCACTCAGTACAATAGTGAAAATAATTTCATTGAGATGTGCGAAACTTGTGGAGATTGTATCATTGGAGAAACTGGTGGTGTCTGCCCTCGTGCAGGATGTGCAAAACACTTGAGTAATGGTCCTTGTGGAGGTATGGTTGATGGAATGTGTGAAGTCGGAGGTTATACTATACCTTGTGCATGGGTAAGAATGTGGGAAAGGTTGAAGGAGTTCAATAGACTTGATCTATTTAAAAAATATAGAGGACCTAGAGATTTCAGATTATCAACAAGTCCAGGATATATGCAAATTTATAAAGAATATACTAATGAGGAAGAAAAACAGGAGGAGAAAGCTTAGATGGGAAAAAGACCAGCATATAGTACTTTATGTAAATCTATTAAAGAAGGAAAATTTGTATTCACTGGTGAGTTAGAACCGAAAAAGATCTTAGATTTAAGTGAAATTATGCATTCTGCTGAAGAAATGAAGAAAACTGGTAAGATCGTTGCGGCGAATGTGACAGATGGACCACAAGGCGATGCATATGTGTGTTCATTAGTACCAAGCTATCTTGTTCAAGAAAAGGTTGGTATGGAGGCTGTTTGGCAAGTAACTGTTAGAGATCGTAATCGTGTTGCACTTTTTGGAGATGTACTTGCGGGAGCAATTTTAGGATTAAAGAATATCCTAACTCTCACCGGAGACCATACAGCTTTAGGAGATCATAAAAGAGGAAGACCCGTATATGATATAGATAGTACACAGTTCTGTGAAATGCTTTCCATTATGATTGACGAAGGAACAGATTATGAGGGCAATGAAATTGAGGGAGGCAAAATAGAAATGAATTATGGATGCGTTGCCAATCCTAATAGCAACCCTAGAGAACCAGAGATCCTTAAGGTTGGCCGTAAAGTGGAACAAGGTATTGATTTTATTCAAACACAGACAGCCTTTGAAGTTGATCAAGCAAAGGAATTTCTAAAGGATCTCGAGCAATTTAATATACCTGTCTTACTTGGTGTTTTCCCTTTAAAATCATACGGGATAGCATGGTATTTTGATAAATTTATTCCTGGTGTCTCGGTTCCGAAAGATCTACTTAATTCACTTAAAACAGCAGAAAAAGAAAATAAAGGAAATAAACCTGCGAAATATGCGGCAATCGACAAAATAAATATTGAGTACTTTGAACCCTTTATTAAGGAAATCAAGAAAACTACTAAAGCAGCAGGAATACATTGTATGGCTGTAGAATATGAGAGATTATTTGGACCTTTGCTCAAAGATTTCTAGCAAATAATTTTAACAATAGCAATTTTTTTATTTAAAATTTATTTATTATCAATGTTGGAATCAAAAAATATAAATTATTAAGAAAAAAGATTGATATGAAAAATCTGGATGAGAAAGATAAAAGAATATTAGAATTACTTATAGAAGATTCTCGAAGACCTTATAAAGATATAGCAGAGTTATTATCCAAAGAAGATATACCTTTATCGGAATCCACAGTTAGAAAAAGGGTTGTAAGACTTCAAGAAGATGGAGTGATTGAAAAATTTACAATTAGAGTCTGCCGTGAAGAAGAGCGGTGTATTTATGCATTTATAACTTTAATACCTAAGAATCAGTCTGAAATTAAAGAATTAATCAGAGAAACCCAAATATTACCGCAATGCGAAGAAGTTTATTTCCTAGCTGGTGAATGTGGAATCTTAATAAAAGTCAATGTACCAGAAATTACTGAACTTGATGCCTTAATTGAAACTTTCAGAGGAAGAAGCGATGTAAAAAGCGTTGAAAGGGTTTGTGTCGTTTTAAAACCTATTAAGCATATACAGAATGGGAATTAACTTTTTTAATTAAACTAAATCGATAAGCATTCAGTCTAATCAAGCAATATATCCTAATTTTTTAACTTTTACTCCCTTATGTAATTTATATTCGCTTGATTTTACCATTCTTTATTAAATATTTTTGGTTTAGTAAATCAGGATTTTTACTTATCGTATTCTCTATTAATTCATTAAATTTTTCAGAAACTTCAATAATTCTATGTGGTGGCTTTTCTCCTATTGCTATCTGTACTAATTCTATAATATGATAGGTTTCTATATTATAACTTCTAGAAGGTTTTGCTAATGCTAAACACCCTGTACAACTTACGGCTATACTGTTAGCATCAATCTCTTTTGCTTCTGATATTCTCATTCCTGATACTTTCTCAAAAAATTCTTTATCTGAATCTGAGACAGGTGAACCACAACATAGAGTTTTTTTACGATTATGCTTCATCTCAACCACTTCAGCACCAATTATTTCAAGTAATTCACGTGGACCTTCAAAAATTTTTGGATCTAGATTTCTCCAAGCACAAGGATC
>JBHLNY010000282.1:0-4333 GCA_048941065.1 Promethearchaeota archaeon | reverse complement strand
GATTTGGGATAAAGAGAAAGAGATTTTTTATTATTCTAAGTACTTAAAAGAACGAATTGAAGAAATTAGTCTATTACCTAATGACGAAGAAAAAAAAGAGCAAATTAAGGGATTGGCAATTGAATTGAATATAGAAACTAATCAAATTTTAACAAAAATCGATGAAAATCTACGGTTAATTGGAGAAGAAATCAAAAGACAAGATCAGATAAAAATTAGTGAGTATCTTGAAAAGACTGGAATGGATAACACTAAATTTTTTGACTTTTTAAAAGATTTAGGATTAAATTATTTAAAGAAAGGAGATATTGTAATTTTTAGTCCGGTAAAAATTGAGGAAGCTAAGAATAATATCAAATTTAATTTAATTGACAAATCGAAATCTGTTGATTATATTTCTTTAGGAACATTCGATATAACTTCAAACTTAATTGAAGAGTTAATTAAAGATTTACTGAGTGATGCAAAATTAAAAGGAATATTCTATGATAATGGTGATGAGATTTTATTTTATACAGAAAGGGGAATTAGGAATTTAATGCTTCAAAATAGTTTTCTATTTTCTTTTCAGGATCTATTTTATGGAAAGGAGTTAAGTGAAGAAGAGATCAAGTTTTTAAGAGATATTTTTGATGAATTAGTTAAAAGACACAAATTAAAAGGTCACTTTGATGAAAATTTATTAATATTTTCTAGCGATGAGGTTTTATTTGCTAATGATTATAATACTAATTTGTATGAATTTTTTAAAATGGTTGATTCTTATAATCAAAAATTTGAATTAGAATTTCTTAAAATTAAAAAGATATTATCCCAACAAAACAAGATTATTTATCCAAAAGAGATTAAAATTGTAGAAGAATCTATTGATAGAATTAATGAAAAATATGTATTTTGGAGAGATGGGTTAGAAACATTTATCCGAAGGGTAAGTATAAAGTTATTACGAGATCAAGGATTCAGTGTTAAAAAGTACAAGAATTTACCAAATGAGACTAAAGAAAAACAAGAAGTAAAATGTTTCGAGGAAGACATTGAAGTTTATGAGCATATGAAAGTTTTTTATAACTGGATTAAATTATTCAACAACTTAGAAATTAAATATCTAAATTTAATCTTTTATCAAAAAAGATTTATAAATAACCCTGAAGACAAGGAGTCAGAGAAAAAATATAAAGAATTGCTTGAAAATTTAAACTTGATTTAAAGAGTTTTGATATTAGAATGAATAATTATATTATTTGATTTTTATCAATCTGCGAAAGAAACTCCTTAACATCAATTTTTTCATCTGTGTTGATTTTATAAGTTTTAGGGTTTGTTGTTCCATTAAGCATTAGAATTCCTTGTTTTTCAAGGTAATTTAACGATCTCCAGATAAAATTAATCTTAGAACGATTTGAGGATTTAATGTTATAACATCTTCTTATTCTTTTAGTATTTACAATGTATACATTATTCTCTATTAATTTATTAATAGCTTCAAGAGTGTCCTTCAAGTTTTTCAAGAAAAAATCCATGCTTAAAAAAATTCCCTCTAATAAAGAATTCTTAATAATTTATTAAAATTTTCAAATACTCTCCTCATTTAAAATATTAATATTAAAAAGTTTAAATGATTTTTTGAGTATTATAAAATTATACTTAGAACTTTATAAATTTTTTTTCTTTTAAGATCAATTTGTTTAAAATAATTATTCTTTGAAAAAAGTATATTCTGATTATAAAAAAATTAAACCAAAATCGATTTTTTTCTGTTATGGTTAATGTCGAAAAACTCTTTTACCGCAAAATACTAAAGCACAACCTAATTCATCTGCTCGCTTAATTACTGCATTATCTCTAATTGATCCGCCTGGATTAATAATTGCTTTTGCTCCGGCATTAACAGCAGCTTCTAGCCCATCAGGAAATGGAAAGAAGGAATCTGTACCCATAAATGAGTTCTTCAATTCTTCTTTATGACCAAACTCTAAAGCTTTTTGAGCCGCTAGCTTCACGACATGAACTCTACTTTGTTGTCCAGCACCAATTCCTATCGTATAAATTCCATTGTCATAGATTTGAGTGAAACATGCTGAATTTGACTTAGCCCATTTTGAAATTTTATAAGCAAAAATTAACGCTTCTTTTTCCTTTTTATTTACTTGCTTATTACTAACAACCTTCCATTCTTTAACGACAGGTTTACAATCATATTCTTGAATTAATAAACCACCGAGTACTCCTCTAATCTCTAGATTTTTATATATTTTATCTCTTTTACTTAATAAATCACCAAATTCTAATATTCTCAAATCTGGTTTCTGCCTTAAAATTTTTACAGCTCCTAGCTCGAATGAAGGGGCCATTAAGACTTCTACAAAAATCTTTTCTTTATTTACTATAAAATCAGCAACTTCTTCAGTTAATTCTTGATTAATTCCCCATATTCCTCCAAAAGCAGATAAGGGATCACAATTAAATGCCATCTGAACTGATTTAAGTTGCCCTTTCTTATCAATTGCCACACCATTTGGAGATGTATGTTTTAATATTGCAGTAACATAATTCTCTGTGCCAAAATCAAGAAGCATTTGAATGCAAGCATCAATATCTAAATAATTATTAAATGAAATTTCTTTACCACTTATTTGTTTTAAATCATGTAAACCAAATCTTGATGAAACATCTCTATAATAAGCAGCTGCTTGATCCCAATTTTCTCCATATCTGCAGTCTTGTATTTTTTCGTAAACTTTAATTATTGTATTAGGGAATATTGATTCTGGATTATAAAATTTCTGTAAATAATTTGCAATCGCAGCATTGTAATCTGCCATAACTGTGAAAACATCTTGAGCTAATATTAAACGAGTTTGCTCTGTAATGGCACCCTTGTATTTTCTTAACTCATCTATAATTTCATTATAATAGTCAGGACTAGGAACCACTATTACATCAGGAAAGTTTTTAGCTGCTGCTCTAATCATCGTTGGACCACCTATATCTATCATCTCCAATGCATCTTCAAGTTTAATCCCAGGCTTTTCAATGGCTTCTTTAAATTGGTATAAATTGCACACAACCATATCTATTGGTTTAATATTGTATTTAATAGCATCATAAAGATCATTATCTATATTTCTACGATAGAGAATCCCACCTTCAATTTTAGGGTGTAAAGTTTTTACTCTTCCATCAAAAATCTCTGGTGATTCTGTGTATTCGGAAACTTTAGTAAATTTAATTTGATTTTCTTCTAATAGCTTTCCAGTACCTCCTGTTGATATAATTTCCACCCCAAATTCATTTACTAAAACCTTTACAAAATCAAGGATCCCACTTTTATCAAAAACACTTACAATTGCTCTTTCTATTTTTTTCATAAGAAATCATCTGATTCGTTACTCATTACATATAATAGCAGTTAAGATGATAAAAAAAGGTTTTTTGTTGTAAAAAATTAATTAATAGATTTTTAATAAATCAATATTTTAACTTAAATTTTAGGTATTTTAAGTTTTAAATCAATATCCAAGAAGATCGTGTGGTCTTTGTTCTCTTTGACCTATGGGGGTAACTATTCCAAGCTCTGCATCTCTCATCTCTTTTATGTTTTTAGCACCTGCATAGATCATCCCATTAATTAATCCCTCTTTTAATGTTGATAAAACACCTGATAAATCACCCGTATAAGGAACATAATCGCTTACCCCTTCAGTTAACATTTTTGAGGTTTCGCCATATCTATCTGACACATAACCTTTAGTTCGTGCTTCTCTACTACCCATACCTCTATAGACTTTTACTTTACGCCCTTGTATTGTATCTAATAATCCTGGACTTTCAGTACAGCCCGCAAAGAAATGGCCTGACATAACTAAATTCGCTCCAGCGGCTATTGCTTTAGGTATATCTCCAGGATTTTTAAAGCCTCCATCAGCAATTAATGATAATCCAGGCTTATAATCTTCTATTGCATCAGTTGCTTGTGCTGTAGCAAAGAGTGTTGGGGCTCCTACACCTGTTTGTAATGAAGTAGTACAAATTGAACCTGAGCCCATACCCACTTTCAAACCAATAAATTTATCTTCATTGAAATCACATTTAGTTATTAAATGTTCTGCGGCTTTATATGTACCAATATTCCCTAAAACAAAATTTGAATCTAAATATTCCATTAATCTTACAGTACCTTCTATATCACTTTTCTTATAAAAATCTGCAACATCAATAAAGAAAATGTCTACGTATTTGTCGATTTCTTTTAATATATTTTGTGCATGGCTGGATTCTGGGAATTTTGGAGATAATGCTAAAGCGCATAATAAATGACCTTCTTCATCTTTTG
>JBHLNY010000281.1:0-4351 GCA_048941065.1 Promethearchaeota archaeon | reverse complement strand
GTCCACGGCGGTCGCGACCTGTCTCATCAGGACGCTCTGTCCGCCAGGGCCAAAAAGGGAATAAGCGATATAGTTGCCGTCAGGCGAAAGGACCGCGTCGCCGACTTTGCCGTGGGTGGTAAGCCTGCGCGGCGAAGTCACAGCTTGGAAGGGAATAGAGGGCTCTTTTTTTGCGAAAAATAGCCTGTAGGCCACGAGGGTCGCGGCCAGTATGACCAGCATCGCGGCTGCAGCCTGTAGCCAACGGGGCAGCCTCTTTGACTTCATTCGAACTGCCGCTGGAGCGGCAGCGGTTCGCACCGAATCCGAGTCGCGCTTGAGGCGCTCGAGGTCCGCCCGGAAATCGGATGCGGTCTGGTAACGGAGCTTGCGGTCTTTCTCCAGCGCCTTGTTGATGATGCGCTCCAGGTCACCGGGCAAGTCCGGGTTGATGCGGACCGGCGCTGTGGGCACCGTGTTGAGAATGGCATTGAAAATCGCTGCCGACGTTGTCCCACGGAAAGGCAACACGCCGGTCGCCATCTCGTAAAGCAACACGCCGAAGGAGAACAGGTCGGTCCGGGTGTCCAGTTCCTGGCCCAGCGCCTGCTCCGGAGACATGTAGGCCACGGTCCCCACCGCAGCACCAGGACTGGTCAGGTCCTCCTCAGCTGTCATGGTCGGCATCCTGGCGGAAACCCTCTCTCCGGCTTTCGGCCTGCGTTCGGGCAGAAGTTTGGCCAGCCCGAAATCCAGAATCTTGGCCTGGCCCGAATCCGTGACAAAAATATTGCCAGGCTTGATGTCCCGGTGGATGATCCCTTTGGCGTGGGCGGCTTCAAGCCCGCTCGAGATCTGAATCCCAAAATCGATGATATGGTCAATATCCAGCCGCTCGGCCAGCAGATATTCGCGGAGCGTTTTACCTCCCAGAAATTCGAGGGCCATGAAGTGCTGCCCCTCATGCTCATCGATATCGTAGATGGTACAGATATGGGGATGATTCAGGGCGGAAGCAGCCCGCGCTTCCCGCTGAAAGCGCTCGACAGCCTGGCGGTCATGGGCCAGCTCTTCAGGCAGGAACTTCAAAGCGACGACGCGCCTGAGCTTGGTGTCTTCGGCCTTATAGACGACTCCCATCCCTCCTCGACCCATCACTTCGTCAACTTGGTATTTTCCAGCGACGATGGCACCTTTGGCTAAGATTTTCGAGGGTTGTGGAGAGATGGATAAAGACTTCGCTTGAGTGCCGGGAAGTGGTGCTGCACAGTTGCCGCAAAAACGAGTGTCTGAAGGATTTTCAAAATGACATTTCGGGCACGTGACAGCCATTGCTGACCACCATCTTCAAATATGATGAGAGATTATCAAAGAATAAAAGAAGAGTCAATTTATGTTCAGTTGACTCCATTCCTCCTATTTTGCTATTCTTTAGCCATACTTGATAGAAGGGGCAAGCAGTGGTCATTACATGCCCGAAATGTAAGGCAGAGAATCCCGAGACCGTGAAATTCTGCGGGGAGTGCGGGGCACAGCTGCCTCCTTTCGAAAATATCCATAAGGAAGTAACTGAGACCCTTCAAACACCCGTGCACGAGCGACCTTTGCTGGGCGCTACCAGGTGATCGAGGAGCTGGGCAAGGGCGGCATGGGTCGGGTCTACAAGGTCTTTGACACCGACATCAAGGAGAAAATCGCTCTCAAGCTGCTGCGGCCCGAGATCATCCTGGGCAAGGAAACAATCGAGCGCTTCTCGAACGAGCTGAGGCTGGCCCGAAAGATCAGCCACCGCAATGTCTGCCGGATGTTCGACCTGGGCAAGGCCGAAGGCACGGCCTACATCACCATGGAGTTCGTGGCGGGCGAGGACCTGAAGAAGCTCATCCGCAAAATGGGCCAGATCGGCGCTGGCCGGGCTATCTCGATCGCCAGGCAGGTTTGCGAAGGGCTGGCCGAGGCACATCATCTGGGTGTCGTCCACCGCGACCTCAATCCCCAGAATATCATGGTCGACTAAGATGGTAATGCCCGGATCATGGACTTCGGCATCGCCCGCTCGCTCCGCGGCAAAGGGATCACAGGCGCCGGGGTGATGATCGGCACACCAGAGTACATGTCGCCGGAGCAGATCGAGGGGAAAGAGGTCGACCAGCGCTCGGACATCTATTCGCTGGGGATCATCCTCTATGAGATGGTGACAGGTCGGGTGCCGTTCGAAGGAGATACGCCGTTTACGATCGGCGTCAAACACAAAAGCGAAATCCCAACAGATCCCCGGGAGCTCAACGCTCAGATTCCCCAGGACCTCGGCCGGTTGGTCCTCAAATGCCTGGAAAAAGACAGGGGGAAGCGTTATCAGAGCGCAAACGAACTCCAAGCCGACCTGGAGAAAATCGAGCAGGGCCTGCCCACAACCGAGAGAGTCGTCGCGAAGCGGAAGCCTATCACCTCGCGGGAGATAACGGTCAAATTCGACCTCAAAAAGCTTGCTATACCCTTGTCAACCATCATTGTGCTGGCCGCCGCGGCCGTCATTCTCTGGAGATTCATCCCTCACAGAAGAGTGCCTGCCGCACCCAAGATCGAGAGCTCGATCGCAGTCATAAGCTTCAAGAACCAGACCGGCGACCCTGCCTATGACTATTTGCAGGAGGCGATACCCAACCTTTTGATCACCAACCTGGAAAACACCGGGCTGTTTTACGTCGCCACCTGGGAACGAATGCAGGACATCCTCAGACAGATGGGCGTCAAGCAGGCGCGGATAATCGACAGCGACCTTGGGTTTGAGCTCTGTCGCAGGGAAGGGATTAAAGCGATTGCCATCGGAAGCTTCACCAAGGCTGGAGACGTCTTCCGGACGGATGTCAAAGTCCTTGACGCTGAAACTAAGCGTCTCCTCAAAAGCGCCAATATCAAAGGGACGGGGATTAACAGCATTCTCGACAGCCAGATCGATGCTCTCAGCCGGGAAGTATCCCTCGGCTTGGGAGCCGAAATAGACAAGGTCGATGCCGCGCCGCTTAAAGTCAAGGATATCACCACTCAATCTCTCCAGGCTTATGAGTATTTCCTCAAAGGGAAAAAAGCTTATAACTTGACCTATTTTGAGGATGCGAAGGATAACCTGCGTATGGCTTTGGAGATCGATCCGAGCTTTGCCATGGCTTACGTATACCTGGCCTGGGCGAACTACAATACGGGTGATGATAAAGCCAGGAACGAGACGATCGAGAAAGCGATGGTTTTTTCGAATAAGACATCGCAAAAAGACAGACTCTATCTTGAAGCCGGCCACGCCTTATTTATCGAGCAAGACCTTGGCAAACATTACGCTCTCCTCAAGGAGTTGGTCCAGAAATATCCCGACGAGAAATGGGCCTTTCATTACCTGGGCGACTATCTCTGGACTTATCAAGATGATCTGTCCGGCGCATCGAGTCAATTTGAAAAATGGCTGGCGCTTGACCCGCAGGATGCGAATGCGATGAATCATCTCATCTATGTCAGTAGTTGGTTGGGCGATTTCAAGAAGGCAGCAGAATACATCAAAATGCATGATGCCGTGGCTCCCCCCGAACCCTATAACCTCACTGCGCAGGCAACGATGTACGCAATAATGGGACAATTTGATACAGCCATCGCCAAATGCAAGGAAGCTCTCGAGATCCGGCCTGATTCTAGATATGCCCTTTTGGACCTGATTCTGCTTTATGCTACGAAGGAAGAATACGAAGAAGCCATGAGGTGGGCCAATGAGTATGTCTCCAGGGCTTCCTCGGCTGGATTGAAATCAGAGGCCTATTGCCAGAGAGGCTTTTATCACTACTGGCTGGGGAATTTCAAAGAGGCGCTAAGCGATTTCACTATAGCCGACAAGATGGCGGAAGAAGCCGAAAATTGGTACTATAAAGCCAATGCGTTAGAGGGGAAAGGCATCGTTTATCTTGCGAAAGGCGAGTTCGAACTCAGCCGGACATCATTCGAGATCGAGCTCACGCTTCTTGTCGAACGCGTCCGAACCTGGGTCCCTTTTCATAAGGCCTATTTAGCCTGGCAGCTGGGTATTCTCGCTGCTGAACAAGGTCAGATAAGCGTGGCCAAAGCCAAGCTTCAAGAAATGAAAGCGACATTGCCTGAAATAAAGGGCAAGGACAAGGATTTCTTAACGGCCCTGGGAGACCTGCTCCAAGGCGAGGCTATGCTCGCTCAAGGAGACCTGGAAGACGCTCTTGCCGCCAGCCAAAAGGCCTGCGGACCTGGATCTTCTCTTTGGAACCATATCTACGTTTGGCCGTTCATTGAATATTCATCGTATCATCTGGACCTCACGGCCAGGGTTTTCGCCAAAAAAGGAGATGTCGCCAAGGCT
>JBHLNY010000280.1:0-4355 GCA_048941065.1 Promethearchaeota archaeon | reverse complement strand
TAGAGCAGGCGGTGTTGGCCCGGGCGTTCCGGGGGGAGTTGGTGGCATAGGGTAGGGCGGCAGATTAGTCAGTGTGGAGAGACTATTGGGGCAGGATCGGGGAGGCAGAAGACACGCTATTTGCTGCATTGGAGGAGGCCAGATGACAAACAACGCGCCATCGTCTGACATTGGTGAGATCCGCGATCTGTTAACTACTGCCTTCGACGACGTGCAGCTTGATTCCTTCTGCATGGATTGTTATCCTGAAGTTTATGATCGATTCACTCGCGGGATGACCAAGGATGAAAAGATAAACTGGCTCCTAGATCCCGCTCGTCGTCGCGGGGAACTCGCCTCGCTGCTTGATACGATCCTGGCATGGCAGAAAGAGAAACCCTACCCAAAACTCAAATCACTGCTGGCCCGAACACGCAAAGCACTTGGACATCGGAAGTGGCAAGTGGTCGGTGTGTTTATTATTATCGGAATCTTGGCCTGTGTAGCGGTAATCCCGACCCTCTCGCAGATTCTGGTCAACCTGTTGCCTACTGCACTTCGCTCGGATATTTCTTTCCTTTTGCCTGCTGCATCTCGCACGGATATTTCCCTAGAATGTTTAAGACCCCTGACCGTAGCTGCTGGCCCCCGTGAGGTAGCCACGGACATTGACTGGATTAGTGATTACGGGAAGCTCGTCCGGCGTTGCGAGTTCGATTTCGCCCGTCCCCATGACGACTGGCCGCATGCTTCCTACTACGTAGACATGAGTAACGCGATGCAAGACTGGACCCGGTTTGACCTGTTGACGTTCGATGCCAAGAGACTGGTTGACTCCAATTACGTGAGAAAAGTAACCATCGCGCTGGCAACTGGCCCCGGCTATTGCTGGAATGAGCTGGAAGATTTCCAGGTTGTGGGCCAGCAATGGGAAAGGCGAACATTCAATCTTGACCAGCCACGATGGAAAACGTGCTCGGGTGAGCACGGTGAACTCGGAAAGAGTGACATACGACGCCTATATGTCATAGTGATTGTTGACAGTGAAGATCCCCAGGGTCCTCCGCTCTCAGGTTCGATCCTCATCGACAATATGGCACTGATTGGGAGATAACTGACGGGGGAAGATCGCGAGGCTGGCCTATTCTGGCAAAAGCCGGAGGAAGAGACAATGAGTCACAGGCAATCGACCGTGTTTGGATCTGTTTTCTTGCTCCTGCTGCTTCTGGCAGGTTTCATGCCACACCAGGTCGCCCAGGGGACACAAAGGCCGGAGATACAGTGGGCTAGCCTGCCGGTTATGCAGTCTGAGGTCAAATACGACTTTGAAACAGGCATGCAGGGGTGGCGGCGGAACCGGAGTTTGGCTGGCATACCCTACGTCGAGCGAACAGACGACTATGCCAAAACCGGCCAACATGCCCTTTATCTGGAGATAGATGTCGACGATGCGGACCATGAGCGAAGGTATGGTGAAGTCTACGTGGACATACCATACACGAACCTTGACGGCGTAACCATCACGGCCTGGGTGTATGCCCCGCCTGGCGCGCGCGGGGACGACCCGGATCATCCAAACGGTCTGCACCTCTTTGTCAAGGATCACTGGTGGCAGAGCTTGTACGGTACCTGGCAAAACATCCAGGAGGGTGGCTGGACCCAGGTTACGCTCACCGTACAGAAAAAGGAGCCCGTCTGCGGATACATGAGCTATGGCTTTGATCCTATATATGTGGAACATATTGGTATCAATGTGTGTGCCGGAGAGGGATCTGCTTACCAGGGCTTTCTTGTCCTCGACACGGTCGATCTTCAAACTGCACCATCTCTGCCGGTTTCGGATCATCACTATGATTTTACAGACCCAGCAAGGCAAGAGAGTCTCCACCACTGGGACGTGATGCCCGATTGGGGCGCAGAGGGTTGGGATGCAGTGGCGGTGCAAGACGGGGCCTTGGTCGCTCAAGCGCATTTCAGCTTGGAGAGTGAGGCCAGGAGCACGGGCTTTATCGGCATCACGTACTCGCCTTGGCTCAGCTTGGCCAACAAAGATCATGCCATGATCAGCGTGGACGTCCGATTTTCCCCTTCGGCCGTTATCCGGGCAGATGAATGTCCCTTCGCCATCTCGCTCCTGGCATACGACGATCAGAAAAATAAGTGGTTCTATAGCGACTATCAGAATGTGGGCGGAGATGATTGGACTACAGTGACGTTCGATCTCGCCAACCCGGCACAGTATGCGCCAGGTGTGCAGGACTACCCCGGCGACATTCTCACACTATCGTCGATCCGACGAGTGGGCATCCAACTGCAAGCGAACGTGGCTTATGCCGGAACGGTGATGTTCGACAACATCATCGTTGGAGGTCAGGAACGCAGCTATCAAAGCCTCAATCACGGTTTTGTAACTGCGAGTGGCACCCAGTTCATGTTAAATGAGAAACCTTTCCGCTTTGTCGGAGCCAACGCCGAGTACCTGTTTGCGGTACCTGGTACGGTAGTTGAACAGGTGTTGGACGAAGCACAGCGTATGGGCATCACCGTGCTTCGTGTATGGGGTATGGGCGAAGGCTGTGAAAGCGAAACCACGAACTGTGCCACCTGGTCCCGGCGTTTCCAACCGACCCGCGGCCAGTACAATGAAGCAACGCTGGAGCACTTTGACCGAATCGTGGCTATGGCTAACGAAAGAGGCATTCGCTTGATCGTCGTACTGGTCAACAATTGGCATGAATACGGAGGTATGCCTCAGTACGTGGAATGGCTAGCGAGTGAGTATCCAGGAGAGATTCCTCCAGGGGTGGAACCAGGCACTGACGCTTTTCATGATCTCTTCTATACGAATCCTCATACCCGACAGTGGTATAGAGACTATGTCACCCATTTGATCAACCGTACCAACAGTATCACTGGCATCAAATACTCTGAAGACCCCACCATCTTTTCGTGGGAGTTGGCCAATGAACCTCGGGCCAAGTGGGACGTGACCGGCAAAACCGTGCACCAATGGATTGTGCAAATGAGTAGCTTTGTCGAGGCGCTCGATCCGAACCACATGATCGGAACAGGAGAAGAAGGTTGGTACGTGATGACCAAGGACGACGCGGATGCTCGCAGCCAGCTACCGGATGGCACATCCTGGCAGGAGCTTCCAAACAATTACTGGCAATATGGGGTAAATTGGGTCAAGAATGGCGAGTGGTGGGGCAGCAACGGCGTGGATTTCGTGAGCGATCACAGTAGCACAGGTAGGGTTGTATGTTGGCAGGACTATGTTGACGAGTTCTCAGGAGCTCCGGTGGAATGCGAACAACGCGCTGGAGTGCCACATATCGACTATGCCACCATCCACGTCTACATCGGTAGTGGAGCGTGTAACATCTATCGTGCACCTTACTGCAAGTATGGTTTTGATAGCATGATCTGCGATCCTGCCTATGACAAACCGTACAACCAGGCGTGGCTATGGATAGAAGGACACTTGCGCGATGCCCACGATGTTATTGGCAAGCCGATCTTGTTGGAGGAGTTTGGGTTCCGCAGTTCGAGCATGATAAGCCAGGCGTCTAGTGGTCAGACCCCTGGACATATCCCTCCCTTCACGATTGAGCATCGCCCCAGGCTTTATCGGCTGTACCTGGATGCTGCTCTCGAAATGGGGTATAATGGCGCGCTCTTTTGGAATCTGGGTTACCCAGCATTTGCTGATATGCCTTGGGACACCTGTGATAGCCTGGATAATTGGCGAATGGGCGTGAACTCGGACGCGGTGGCTTTATCATTGGCTCCTGGTCCGGACCATGTAACCCAGGGAAGGTACGCCTTGCGCCTAGACTACGATCCCTATCGAGGCTTTGTCAAAGCTTGTGTAGATCGGGTCAATATCGGTGAGAATTGGGTGCCCCCTAGTGCTACGCATCTCACGCGCTTGGCAGTGGACATATACAATGATGGAAGTGCCACCTCTGCTGCAGTGACCCTTTTCACCAGCGGTAATGCTACCTGGTACAAGTCGAAGCCACGTTTCTTGCAACAGGGTTGGAACAAGATCCTCGTGGACACGCAAAGTAATGAGTGGCAATCTGTCGCTACCAACTGGCAGTATAACGGTACCGTCAATAACCTTGAGGACGTTCGCGAACTACGTATCGTTATCTCTGGCTACACTTCGCCTGGGACAGTATACATTGATAATCTGAGACACCAGTGGGACGATGGCCTGACAATCTATGCGGATGACCCTACCGTGCCAACTATCGCAATACAAGCACAGCGTTGGTCGGGAGTCCTGCGCAAAGACTCCTGCCGGCGGTGTCCAAGGGACCATTGAGTTTCGTGGATAAACAGCTTGCTGGTGCTGCGCGCAAGCGCTG
>JBHLNY010000279.1:0-4355 GCA_048941065.1 Promethearchaeota archaeon | reverse complement strand
ACATCCCATTTTCTTTTAATTTAAATTTAATTATGAGAAATACGCATTAAAGCATATATAAACTTTTTTATTAGAATAAGTAAGTAAAAATTGGACTCTATTAACTTTATTATAGTGTATTATCTTCTATTATCGGTTATATATTAAATTATTTGTTTTTATAGATATTCCAATATAGAACTGAATGAATCAAGAACTATGAATGGTTTAATTATGGTTTTATTTGTGTCATAAAATTGCCCCTTTCCAGTTTTGACTAGAATACCGTTAATACCTGCGTTAATTGCTCCTTGTATGTCCGATTCAATATCATCCCCAATGACAAGGACCTCATTTTCAGAAAGATTAAGTTTTTCTATAGCTTGTAAAAAATATTCCTTTGAGGGTTTTCCAAATACTTTTGGAGTAATTTTTGCTGCATTGGAAATCATATGTACAAATGAGCCAGTATCAATAATTGGTTCCCCATTACGATCGAGATAGTATATGTTACCTTGAGTTCCAAGAAGTTTAGCACCCTTAAATACATATTTAAATGCTTCATTAAGCCGATGAACATCCCAATTATCATGAAAATCACCTAAAATAACGAAATCAGGAACTTCATCACTTTCAATTGAGGGAAAGTCTTGGAATTCTTGTTCAACTTCTCGCGTTGTGACAAAATAAGATTTTTTTTTTGGATATCTTGATAAAAACTCTTTTAGAGCAATAATAGGGGTATAAATCTCTTCTTCATATATAGTAAATCCATAATCTTTTAATATTTTCAAAATTGTCTTTGGAGTTTTACTATCTGTATTTGTAAAAAAAAGGAGTTTTAATCCCAAATTGCGTAGTTTATTAATGGTTTCAATGGTGCCTGGAATTGGAGTACCTTTAAAGTAAAGAGTTCCATCAATATCAGATAAGATGCCTTTAACATTTTTTAACTTTTCATTCATTTTTAATCAGAATTTTGTAATATCACTCAATTGTAAAAATTTATTATCTGAAAATTATATTAGATCTTTATATATATTTGAATCATTGCCAAATTTTATTCATTATGAGCGAAATTAATAAGAAATACCTAAATCAAACATCTATTATTCTATTGGCAATTTGGATTACTGTTTTAATATTTGGAATTTTAACTTTAATAATAACCATTGTTAATCTAAAGGCTGGATTTATATGGATTGTTTTTTTTTCAAATCTTTTATCTCTTGTTCCTTTTGCGTTTATGTTTTTTCCCACATTACAACTATATGTTGCTTTAAGTGATACAATTAGAGATAAAAAATTAGCACAAACTCCCAAGATAATAAAATCTTTAGTAACACTATTCTTAATATCTGCAATAGCTTCTTTTATAGTTAGTCTTATATTTGGAGAACCACATTTAACCAATAACTTATTAGTTGAATTCTTCGCTTTATTTAGTCTCTGGATTTTTTTTATATCAATAATTACCTTCATAATTTATATTTTATACTCTTACTTTGGTGAAGTCTAGGTAAATTAAGTTTGAAATCTTAGAATCTTTAAAAAATTAAATATTAAAGATCGCGAAAGCTTCATTTCACGTTTTTTTATATATGTCCGAATAATATCAATATATTACAAGCGTAATACTTGAAATCATCTAATTATTTATATTTGGTTTTTATTCTTGATAAAATTGGAATCATGTTCTTTTAAAGTATCTATGAGAACTAAACATAGATTCTTTAATACCTTCGTATCGATTTTATCGATTGTATCATTAGGAGTATGCATATAATCATATGCTTCCACCTCACCAACCCCGTATCCTTGAAGCCCTCTATCTCCTAAAAAACCTCCATCAGAATGAGTGCCGAGCACTCTACTCGTGATGAAATGTCCGATTGGAAGATTTCGGTTGTTATTTAATAGCAAATAGTCTATCTCCTTGATGTGATCTCCTTCATTTTTTCCTGGAAAAAGATATACATGATTAGCTATGGATTCAAAATTAAATATTATCGATTTATTGAAATCTAAGTTTTTCAAATTATTATAAAAATGCCTAATACCCATTGTCCCGCATTCTTCAGCTCCAGTAAAAAGAAACCACATATTATAATTTGTTAATCTGTTTTTAGGAATACTATAATAGTTTAATAGTTCCAAATTGCATACTATACCTGAAGCATTATCAACTGCACCAGCAGAACTATTATCTATAGTGTTAAGAAGTACTATTATAGAGGGAACTATATTTAATATTAAAGGAAACAGCCCAATAATATAAAGGATTAGTTCAAATTCTATATTTATAATTATAAAGTTTTTATAGATTATAATCGCAGCTAAAATAATTGACGATATAATCCAAAGTTTAATCATTCTTATTCGAGTATTAATCGTAAATCTTTGTCCTTTGGAATCTAAATGACTCATAAACATTACAATTCTGTCATTATTGTTCTTTTCATTTGATTTAGATTTAATCTTTACTAGGAGGTTTTGTGAATTGAATATTTTAATGAATTGAATTTTTTCAGGTTTTCTCGTCAATATAATAGAGGTTATTACTATAGAAAATAATATGAGTATTAAAATAAAAGATATTACCATAATTTTATTTAAGTATAATAATAATAAAATTAACGAACCGGATAAGAATGCTATTTTTGGATATATCCTCGAATAAAACGAACTAAAAGTAAATTGTTGGATTTCAAATTCCAGGTTCAGATTTTCTACTTCTCGCATTACTTTATTAAAAGCTTTAAGTTCAAATTCAGTACCAGATAATCGAGGAAAAGAAAATTTTTTAAGATTTTTTTTAATTCGGGCTTCGTTAACCATAATAATCTTTAGATATGAATTTTTATAAATTAAATTTCTTAAAAGGATTCAAATTCAATGAAAAATTTAGAAAAAATAGTATCATGAAAGTTACAAAAAAGTATATAATTGCTTTAATTTTAGTAATTAGCGTTGTTGGAGCGGGAATTGCTACTTTTGTAATTTTTCTTCCTTCTAAAAAATCTTTTGAGTCTAAGATTCGAGATTTGATGGGAGAATATGAAATCCCATCATTAGCTGCAGGGATTGCTATTAATGATAGCCTTATTTGGGCTAAAGGATTTGGTGATCAATCTGATTTAGATATTGTTTATATGATTGGTTCAATCACCAAAACATTCACAGCAACTAGCATACTTCAACTCAATGAAAGTAATTTGCTTAATTTAGATGATGACGTTAATGATCACCTTCCTTTTGATGTGAGAAACCCAGATTATTCAAGTACTCCAATAACGATTCAAATGCTTTTGACTCATACTGCAGGTTTAGCAAGAGATTTCGATATTTCTTATTATTTTGATAAAGAAATGATTCAATGGATAAATGCTTTTTTTGGTACAAATTATACTTATTGGGATCCTAAACCCTCTCTAGAAGAGTTTCTAAATGGTAGTTTAAACCCATCTGGTCTATATTATAATCCAAATAATTGGATTTCAGAACCAGGAACAGAATTTTCTTACTCTAATGCCGGTTTTGAGATACTTGGTTACTTAGTTGAGCAAGTTTCAAATCAATCAATCGTAGAATATGTACAAGAAAACATCCTTGATCCATTAAACATGACAAATAGTGGATATGATTACATAGATTTTACTGGAAAGAATGCAATTCCTTATGAAAGAGTATATGGGAGCAATTTTGAAATAGACTTTTATAATTTAAGTTTAAATGGAGCAGGTTCTTTAAGAAGTACAATACCGGATTTGGCAAAATATATGATTGCTCATATGAACCAAGGTAAATATAATGGATTTCAATTACTTACTCCTGAAAAAATTGAATTAATGCATAAAAAACACGTATTAATTCCTGGATCTGAGCCAGCGGGCTATGGTTTAGGGTGGCTTATTGCCGCAGATGGAACTCAAGGACATGATGGAGCTACACCAGGATTCCTTGCTAGTATGTATATGAAGGAAAGTGAACACGGTACCTTTGGAATCGTATTAATGTTTAATCGAGGTAGTAGCTTCGTATTAGACATTGAACTTCTTACAGAGTTTTATCCAGCAATATTATTATTGCTTTTTGAACGAGCTGAAGATCTACTTTAGAAAAATATTTTAAAATTTTTTCATAAAAATACAAAATCAAAATTTTTTTTGGTATAACTTTTTTAAGAGACCAGAACTATATACGATTTATATAAATTATGAAGAAAAAGAAATTAGCATGAGCAATATTAAGAAATTAATTATTGGACTAGTTATTGTATCTGTTATTATATTTGCCAGTATTGGATCTTTTTTAATTATTCCTTTAATCACTCCTTCTACAACTACTCAAGATGATGATGAAGAATCTTTTGAACC
>JBHLNY010000033.1:0-18538 GCA_048941065.1 Promethearchaeota archaeon | reverse complement strand
TATTTTAACTATTTTCTTAAATTTAGAAAGCATCTTAGAAAGAAAAGAATGACGGATAAAGAATCAGAGATATATCGCGAGTAACAAAAACACTTAGATCAATTTCCTATAGGGCTCCCCGCTACAAAATCAGGTGTTGAATTAAGTGATAAAAAGAGACGTGCAATAAGTATTATCTCTTATTTAATTTCTCAATCATATCTTTAGGCGATTATTACATACTGAGAATTAATTTTAAATATAACCTTATCTAAATATAACTTAATTAATATCAATTTATAATAGAGTGGTGAAATAATGTCCAAAGAAGTAAAAGAAAGAATTGGTTGGAGTACAAAAGGTGTTTGGTATGAAGCATGCGCAGCAGAGGGGCATTGCTCATTTTATTTTGGTAGAGATAGAGAAAATCCTTGTAAATCATTTCAATTATTCCAATATGATGAAGGAAAAATAGGCGATGTGGATATCGGTGGTGTAATGGCAATTCATGTAATCGATTTATATTCTAATAAAGCTGCTGATGTATTGACTAAAGGTGGAGAAGGAGGAGTATATATAAGCAATAAAACTACTGAAGAACAAAGGAAATATTTAGAACCTTTTTTTACTAATAGAATTCCTGGTGGGATGATTCTAACGAAAATTTTAGGAATAAAATATGTGGATATTAATTTAAATCAAGAGGGAAATACTTTTCATATTACTATGCCTTACGGAGAAATGAAATTATCTTATACTCCAGGACTTGATGGAAAAAATCCTCAAAGACTTGAAAATTCTCTATTCGGTATGTACCTATCAGATATAAAAATCTGTAACACTCATTTCTGGAAATATAATGATTTTGGAAGAAATTGGGAGTTCAAGAATAGAAGTGGGGCTATAGCGAATTTCGATACAAAAGGAAAATCAAGGAACTTTTAAACCAGTATCCCTTGGTTTTTAAAGCAAGAATTTATTTTTTTCTTTAATTTTTGAATTTTTCTTTATTATAGGTATCTGGAATGTGAAGTTTAAATGTAATATCTTTCAATAAAATCCTCAAGAATAGGTAACAACAATTAAGAAAGAAAAAATAATAAAGAAATTTTTTATTTACAATCTTTTACTTAATTTCTCAATCATATCTTTTGTCATTGAAGCAAGATTAAAACTAGGGAGCCAGCCCCATTCTTCACGGGCAAGGGAATCATCAATTGATTTTGGCCAAGAATCCGCAATTTTTTGCCTAAAATCAGGTTTATATTCTATCTTAAATTCAGGAATATATTTCTTTATTTCAGCAGCTATTTCACCTGCTGAGAAACTCATCCCAGTCACATTATATACTCGACGTCTTAATTTTGAACTATCTGCTTCCAAGAGATCAATCATACATTTAAGACAATCAGGCATATACATCATAGGTAAGATTGTATCTTCCTCCAGAAAACAAGTATATTGCTTTTTTTTAATTGCTTCATAAAATATCTCAACGGCATAATCAGTTGTACCCCCACCGGGAAGAGTTTCACTACTAATTATACCAGGTAACCTCATTGAACGAATATCAAGCCCATATTTTTGGTAATAATATTCTGCTAAGAGTTCGCCAGTAACTTTTGTAATTCCATACATAGTGGTTGGTTGTAAGATAGTGTCATTAGGTGTATTATCTCTAGGCGTTGTTGGACCAAAAGCGGCTATGGAACTAGGCCATATAATCCTTTCAATATTGTATTTTCTTCCAATTTCAAGGACATTTAGCAATCCATTTATATTAATATCCCAAGCTGTCTGAGGCATTTTTTCCCCTGTTGCTGAAAGAATTGAGGCCATAAAAAAAACAGTATTTATCTCATACTCGTAAATCACTTTTTTAAAGGCATTCATCTCTAGAGCATCCAAATAAATTACAGGTCCTGATTCGCATATTACTTTGGGGAGAGGAGTTTTTCTTCCAGTAGCAATTACATTATCGTTTCCGTATTTTTCTCGTAATGCTGGGACTAATTCACTTCCAATTTGTCCAGCAGCTCCAATTACTAAAACTTTTCTCATTTTAATCAGTAAAATAAAGGTAGAAATCTAGTAGTGTATCATAATTTTATCGTATAAAAAAGTTTTATGACTTTGTTTTTATAGAAATCATTGATAAAACTTTATTTAATACAAAAAATATAAGACTATTACGGTTAAAATAATACATACTAAATAATATTCTATAAATGGTGATTAAATGAAAAGAGATCCGGTAGCATTTTTAAAAGAAGAGATGACAGAGTTAAGAAACAATAATCTTGAATGGATTATTAGGTATCTTGAGGAGGGATCAAAGCCACACTCAGTAGTCGATGGAAAAAAAGTATTAATGTTAAATACAAATAATTATCTTGGACTAGCAACTCATCCAAAAGTAATACAAGCTGCTATTGATGCCACAAAAAAATATGGAGCTGGTGCAGGAGCTGTCCCCGTTATTGCGGGATCATTCGATTTAACAAAAGAATTTGAAGCAAAGTTTGCTAAATTCAAAGAAGTAGAAGCTTCCTTATTATGTCAAACAGGATTTGCTGTCAATTCAGGATTAATACCTATGCTAGTAGGAAAGGCAGATATAGTAGTTTCAGATGAATTGAATCATGGGTCAATCATTGATGGTGTGAGATTATCTGGTGCTAAAAGGATAATATATAAACATAGAGATATTTCAGATTTAGAGACTCAATTAAAGGAAGCTGAGAAGGAAGGAGCTAGACGAATATGTATCATAACTGATGGTGTTTTTTCTATGGATGGAGATATAGCACCATTAGGAGATATTGCAAAAGTCGCAGAAGATTATGGAGCGATGATCTTTGTAGATGATTGCCATGGTGAAGGTGTTCTGGGAAATGGACGCGGAATTGTTGCTCATTTTAATCTACAAGGAAAAGTGCATGTTGAAGGAGGCTCAATGAGTAAAGGATTTGGTGTATTTGGAGGGACAGTTGCAGGATCTAAGGATTTAATAGAGTTTTGTGCAAATAAAAGTCGAACCTATTTACTTAGCACAGCACATCCTCCTGGAATAGTTGCTGCCTGCACTGCTTCAATTGAAGTGGTTGAAACTGAGCCTGAACATGTTAAAAGAGTATGGGAACATACAAATTATTTTAAAAAAGAAGTACAAAATATGGGATATAATACAGGAAATTCAGAAACTCCAATAATTCCTTTAATTATAGGGGATCCAGGGAAAGCACAAGAATTAGCACGAGTTTTATTTGAAGAAGAGAATATTTATGGAACTCCTATTGTATTTCCTATGGTTGCAAGAGAACTTTCTAGAATTAGAGTCCAAATGAACGCATTATTGACTGAAGATGATTTGAATACTGCTTTAAGTGCTATAGAAAAAATAGGTAAAAAATTAGAAATAATATAAAAATAATTTTTTTATTCCTTTTAGAATATTCTACTTATTATTATGTTATAATGGTTTACAAAGGATTGCTTTAACTCGTAATTTATCAAATAAACTAGTTGGAGCTGGCTTAATTAAGCATACAGTATCTGCACCACGACCAGTTCCTCCTATACAAATTACATCATTTTCAAGATCTTCGATCATTCCCGCATCAACAGCCATAGTAGCAATTTCCATACATACTTTTGTACCTTGGCTGAACAGTTCACGCAAGTATTTAGCCATTAATTCTACTGGACCCCATTGATTTAAAGATCTTCTAATACTTCTTTCAGTACCTGCTAATGCGTGGGTTCCAATAGAAAATTTAATCCCTTTTTCTTTTAAAGCTTTAATTTTTTCTATTGGGAACTCTTGTCTCTTATCAATTCCAATAAAATAATATGAATGTGTTATAACAACCAAGTTATAGTTACTTGGATCAAATAGTTCAATAGCTTTTTCTGCAACTGTTCCTGTGGTACTCGCCATTATAATATCTTTAACATTTAATTGCTCAGCATATTTTTTAGCAATTTCTAGAGCTTTATCCGTATTTTCTCGACCAGGTTTTTCAAAATATGTTACAATTATATTTAAATCTGTCAATGTTATCCCTTCTCGATTAATTAAACTTCTTTAAATACAAATTTTAATTTATTAATCATCAATAATTAAATTTAATCTTATTATCTTTTCTTTTAATAGTTTAGTAGTACAAAAACGTAAATCTAATTGATTTGATTGAATTTAATTTTTAGAAATCTATAAATAGAACAAAATCTAATACCATTTATTATTAATCTACAAAAAGTTTAGGGGATTATATGAGTGAAGAACGTTTAACAAGTACGAAAACAAAACTCCTTTTCGGAATGAATGCTTTTCCAGATCAATTATCTTATCAAGCTTTCACTATTTATGTATTTACTTTTTATTTTTCTGTAGTTGGACTCTCTATGTCGGAAATGTGGCTTGGATTTAGTTTATGGGGCATTTGGAATATGGTAAATGATCCTCTATTGGGTGCATTAAGCGAAAGAACAAAGCAAAAAGGACAATTCGGAAAACGAGGGTTTTATTTAATTATTGCCTTTGTGCCATTAGGGCTTACAATGCTATTTATATTTACAGTTCCAATGAATATAAAGTTCTTTTATTTTATCTTGATAATATTTACATTTGAACTTTTTTACACAATGTTTTCAGTTAATACAAATGCTGTATTCCCCGAGATGTTCCGAACTGATAAAGAGAGAAAAACAACTAATACTTACTTGAAAATTTTTACAATGTTAGCTGTAATAGTAGCTTCGCTTGTTCCAACAATAATTATTGATCCATTGGTTCCAGTTTCTGATCCTCCTGATCCAGCAGAAGTCTCGGATATTCGATCTATGTATGCTACAGCTGGCCTAGTCTTATGTCTTATAATAATTATTACGGCAGTTTTCTTTATTATGTCAGTTAAAGAAAAAGAAGAAGATATAAGCGATTTTGAAAAAAGACCAGGATTTTTTAAATCTATAAAAATTACATTTTCAAACAAGACTTTTATAAAATTTACTCTGGGAAACATGCTTATATGGTATTGCTTTAATGTACTATTAACTGCCTTTCCTCTCTATTCTGTTTTTGTACTTGGAAGAACTGAAGGTTCTTTTTTAATTGGAGTAACCTTGATGTTAGCACTTCTTTCAGCAGCAATTTTTATGCCATTGCATATTATAATTAGTAAAAAATTAGGTACAAGAAAAGGGTTAATGTATGGAGAAATAATTTGGATTTTTACATTACTTCCACTAATATTTTTATCAAATAATGATCTTAGCAGAATTCTATCATTGTTTGTATTTGTTTCTATTGGTTTTGGATTATCTGCTGCTTTATTTTACGTGGATCTAATACATGCAGATGTTATTGACCAAGATGCTCTTAATTTTGGCGTGAAAAGGGCAGCTAGCTATTATGGTGTAAATGCTTTTGTACATCGATTTTCAATGATACTAGGTATTACTACTATTGCTATTATATTTTCAGGAACGGGTTGGAGTGATTATGTGCCTGTGACTGATGACCCTGATTTAACAATTCTCGGTTTAAAATTGATAATGTTCTTATTTCCTTCGATTGCTCTTATAGGATCATTCTTATGCTTTAGATCTTATGATTTACATGGTGAAAAATTAATTCAAATGAGAGAAGAATTATCAAAACATCCAGAATTAAAATAAGTAATTCTTTTTTTTTCCTATTTTTATATTTACTTCTTTATACCGAGTAATTCTTTAGCTTCATCTACACTTGCAGGTTCTCTTCCAATCTCTCTAGCAAATCTAACCATTCTTTTAACTAATTGAACATTACCTTTTGCAAGTTCCCCTTTACTATAGTAAATAGTATCTTCAAGTCCAGTTCTAATATTACCTCCCATACACATAGCAATTACGGTAGTTCTTAGATTAAACTTTCCTACAGTTACCACTTGCCATGTAGAACCTTCTGGAATTTGATCAACCATATTTAATAAATTTGAAACAGTAGCAGGGGCTCCTCCCTTGATTCCCAAAACAATACTAAAATGTAATGGGGGTTCAAGTAATCCCGTATCTACAAATTCCAACACATTAGCAATATGGCTTGAATCATAAACTTCAATTTCAATACCAAAGCCCTTTTTCTTACATCTTTTGATGTATTTTCTGTTAAAATCTTTAGGGTTATTAAATAATGCACCTCCATAAGGAGTTCTAAATTCAAAGGAACCAGCATTAATAGTATGCATTTCTGGCTGAGGATCAATATTTAAAAGGTTTAATCGTTCATCCAATGTAGGTTGTACTATTTCTGTTGAAACTCTCTTTTTACCTGATCTTGTTGTATACTCATGTTCCACTAAACGAGCACCTATTCCATTGCCAATTTGTCTAATCATAGGGCACTTCTCACCAATTAATTTAATAGTTTTATTATAAAATCTCAATTCAGGAGTATTTTGTCCATCATCGCCACGTACATGAATATGAACGATAGCAGCTCCTGCTTCATAACATTCAAGAGCAGTTTGTGCTTGTTCCTCAGCAGTTATTGGGAGACTAGGGTTTGCCCATTTTCCATGAATTCCACCCGTTATAGCAGCTGTAATTATGACTTTTTCTTCTGTTAAAATATTTGGTTTAATTATTAATTACCTCTTTATTATCTTATATCATTTGTAATTATACTTTATTTAGAAATATTTACTTCTTTTATGGATTCTAATTTTGGTTTTAAACGGTTAGATTTAACTTAAAGATTAGTAATAAAATTCATCTATATATTATTTAGCATATTAAATATTAACAAATATTATAATGGGAAAGAAAATGAAACTCTTAAAAGGAAAGTATGCATTAATAACTGGTGGGGGGCGAGGTATTGGTAGAGCAGTAGCCATTGAATTTGCAAAAAATGGTGCAAATGTTGCTATAGCTGCTTTAGAAAAAGATGAATTGGAGCAAACAGCTAAAGACATCAAAAAGTTTAATGTTAAGGCTTTATCAATTCCAGTAGATCTCTCTGACATAGATGGTGTAAAATCTGTAGTGGAAGCTTATTTCAATCATTTCAATAGAATTGATATTTTAGTGAATAATGCTGGAATGTCATACTATTCTCCTATGCTTGAAGTTTCTCTTGAAAAAGCAGTAAAATTATTTAATCTAAATCTAATTGCTTATTATGCCATGGTTAAGTTAATTCTTCCAAAAATGATTGAAAATCGAGGAGGGAATATAATAATGACTGCTTCTGTTCATGGAAATATGTTTTTTAATCCAAACCAAGTAGCATATTCTGCCACAAAAGCGGGTATTACAGCAATGTGTAAATGCCTTGATGCAGAGTTAAAACCGTATAAGATACAAGTAAATGTAGTTTTGCCTGGACCAATTAAAACTAAATTGTCTGAAGACAGCGCTAAAAGAGGACAAATAACCCCTAAACCAATATTACCAGAAGATATATCCCCGATTTATCTTTTTCTTGCGAGTTATTTATCCACTCAAAAGTATAAAGGGAAAATCATTAATCAAATGGTATTATATGAACTTCTAACGGAACTTAAAAATTTTATTAGTAACAATTCATTCAATATTAAAGAATTAACTAAAAATATGAAAGAAAAACTTAGAAAGGGTATGTATGAAATATTGAGGAAAAACCAGGAATTAATAGATTTTATACTAAAATATCAAAATTAAGGAAGATCAAGAAAATTGACCATTAAAATTGAATCTATAGAATTAACGCCATTATTTGTACCATTTAAAGGACCTGTAAAGCATGTCATGCAATCAAGTAAAGGGGGACTAGGAATGGCAATAAAGGCAGAGGAACCTTGGTTGGGTGGTGATTTTGTTATATGTAAACTAATTTCTAATGATGGAAACATAGGATTAGGAGAATCATTTGTCTGGTTACCTGAAAGTGGTATCACTCCATATCAAATAATAGATTCTATAAAAGGTGGTTTAGCAAAATATATAATCGATGAAGATCCATTTAATGTAGAAAAAATCAATCAAAGAATGGATAATAATGTCGCTAGAAGTGAAGCAGCAAAAGGACTATTAGATATGGCTTGTTATGATTTGATGGGGCAAATTAAAGAACTTCCAGCCCACAACTTTATAGGAGAGAGTATTATTGATAAAATTCCACTTGCTGCTCTTATTCCACTTACAAGTCCTATCCTTATGAAAGGAATAGTGAAGAGTTATTATAGAAAAGGATTTCATACTTTTAGATTAAAACTTGGAAATAGTATTCAAGAGGATGTAGAGATCGTAAAAACAATTCGTAAAGCTTTAGGTCATAACATTAAATTACGTGTAGATTATAATCAGGCTTATGAACCTCTTGAGGCTATTCGCGCCATTAAGGCAATCGAATCTTACCAGATAGATTTTGCCGAACAACCAGTTCGAGCCGATGATTATTTAGGAATGGCATACGTTCAAAATCATGTCAATACACCATTAATGGCACATGAAGGTTTTTTTTCACTTAGAGATTTTATAGTACTTGTTGAATTGAATGCTGTTGGAGTACTTGGTATTAATTCAGAACGACCTGGGGGAGTAACCAATGCGTTAAAAGCTTTTAATTATGCAAAAAGTAAGGGTATTGGATGTGTTCTGCATAATCAACCACTTGGTATTGCATCTGCAATGCATATACATTTTCATGCTGCGAACTACAATTCAATCGATTATGCAACAGAATTATTTGGTCAAGAAATGTTAGAAGACGACTTAATAACAAAACCTCTTGATTATAGTAATGGATTTGCAAAAATTCCTAAAGGTCCAGGTTGGGGTGTTAAATTAGATGAAAAGGCTTTGGAAAGATATTCAACTAGTGGAACCGTGATTATTGAAAATTAAAATCGAAATTATAACTCCTTAATAACTATATATAATACCTCACCAAATTATAATTTATGAATAATAGTAAAAAACATTCTACTCCAGTTCAAACTTCTTATGGTCTAGGAGGTTTTTTTGATAATTTTTTTTCTGCTGCTTTTACTATAAGAGTTATTGGATTTTATGAAGATGAAATACTTCTTCCTATAGTACTCATAGGAATCGCATACATTTTATATGGCATTTGGAATATGTTTAACGATCCGATTACAGGTTATCTTTCTGATAAAAATACACGTTTTATTAAGAGGTGGGGTAGAAGATTTCCTTGGTTCACTGCCGCAATTCTTCCATACACAATATTCTATTTTTTAATTTTTACAGTACCTAACACTGATACAATCTCTGCGTTTTTTTGGCTATTATTTACAATATGTATGTTTGATTTATTCTATTCTTTATGGATGACAAATTGGCTTGCCCTCTTTCCTGACAAGTTTCGATCTATTGAAGAACGTACTAAAGTAGGTGGAATAAGTACACTTTTGGGTCAAATAGGATTGGCTTTTGGAATGTTGATACCCCCGATCTTTATTGATTATGGTAATATTGGAAGTTATGCTATTTCTGGAGCTGTTGTTTTATTAATCGGACTTATTAGTGGATTTCTCATGGTTCCAGGTATGCGCGAAAGTAAAGAATTGAGAGAGCGTACAATAAAAATGATTAAGGAGGAAGATGAGAGCGAATCCTTTTTTCAAGTGTTAAAATTTGCCATGAAACAAAAGAATTTTTTGGTTTATATCTTTGTGTATTTAGCACAGATGATGTTATTTATGCTTGTACTTGGTTCTGTCCAATATTGGGTAAGATATATATTGAAAATGGGAGAAATAATAGAAATGCTGATCTCAGCTGCTTTTCTAGTAGGAAGTGTAGTCTCAGTTCCTTTGTGGGTTTTCTTAGGACGAAAATTAGGTAATCGAAAGGTATATATGTATGGTTCAATATTACCTGTTGTAATCTTTATATTCTTTTTCTTTATAACAGATATAATTGGAACTCTAATAGGTACCGCTTTATTGGGTATAACTACTGGTGCTCTTTGGACTTTAATGTATCCAACATTTTCAGATGTAATCGACGAGATTGTAGTTAAAACGAAGAAGCGAAAAGAGGGTATATATACAGGAATTAGAACCTTTTTTGGGCGTTCATCTAACATATTAGGTGCAATAGTTTTTGCAACAGTTCACATGGTTACTTCCTATACTCCTGGATTGAGTCAACAAAAAGACTTAGCTTTATTTGGTATTCGTATTATTATGGCATTAGTTCCAATGATATTCTACTTTGTTTCATTTCTCCTAATATGGAAGATATATGACTTGAACCCAGAAAAAGTACAATCCAATAAGGAAAGATTGAACCAGTTGAATTTATAGGGGATCTGGTTGTTATTAATATTTTTTCTTTTGAACTAATTTAAAATTTATATATAAAGATCTTGAAGTAACTATTATGGAAATCTATAAAAAATATTTTAGCAAATATTATTCAGAATTAATACTTATTAGCATTTTGTTTTTATTCTTTTTCCAGTTGATAACTACCTTTATTGAGTCGATTTATGCGTTAAATCTTATCGAAGTTGAATTGAATGAAAATATAGCGGCTGCCCTATTTTTATTAAGTCCTATAATATTGCTTATACCAATATTCAAAAAAAGCTTCCCAGATAAGGGATTGGTAATTATTGGAGAAATCATGGTGATTTGTAGAATTTTAGAACCATTATTCAGTACTCAAATTAGGATGATATTAACGGGTATTGGCGTTTTTTGTTTTATGTTATTCTTCCCAGCTTTTCTTCAATCAAAATCAAAAGGAAATGTAGAGAAAAATAGTTTATTAATAGGTTTGGAATTAAGTACAGGATTAGGAATGTCAATTCTTTTCAGAACTTTAGGTTCGACAATTGATCTTACTTATCATTTTTGGTTTTTATGGATTGGATGGATTCTTGCCGCTATTGCCGCAATTATGTTAATAAATTTTTTAAATCCTGAT
The DNA here is from genome assembly GCA_048941065.1 of Promethearchaeota archaeon. Classification (GTDB taxonomy): domain Archaea; phylum Asgardarchaeota; class Lokiarchaeia; order Sigyniarchaeales; family SOKP01; genus Loki-b32. The sequence goes on along the minus strand of JBHLNY010000033.1, from coordinate 7,633 downwards.
ATAATAACAAAAATTTTTGGAGAACAAGTTAATTCTTCTAAAACTGCACCCAATCAGGAAAAAAAGGGAAGTAGATGGAAAATTCTTGGCTTAAGTTTTGGTATAACAAGTATTTTAGTACTAATTTATTTTGCTTTTAGTAGTCCTGTTGTAATTTCAAGATGGACTGAAGGGAATTATACCGCAATTACAATAATTACAATTATAGCAATAGCGACCTTTGTATTTCTTGTTGCTTTTAAACAAGATATAATTACCAAAATTAATTTTAAGGGAATATTAATCTGGAATGCCTTTTTTGTTCTTATGCTCGTTTTAACCATTGGAGTTCATCAGATACCATTCTTATTTATATCATCATATCCTATTTATGCTCCTACTACCACCGTATTGCATCATATTCCACTCTATATTATGCTTATCCTTTCACCAATAATATTAATTGATTTTACATTGTTAACAAGAGAATTATTCAGTAGTAAACCATCTATTCGAAAGATTGGTGGAAGCTTTTTTATAACATCAATATATCTTCTGCTTATGATATTTTCTGCTGTCTTTACTACAGTTTGGGATTATGTACCTTATGTTGGACTTTTTTTCAGAGATATGATTTGGTTTGTATTTCTGATTGTTGGATTAGTAATAGCTTTACCAATTTTATTAGTAAGAAAGGATTCATTATTATTTACAAAACAATCGAGAAATAACTTTAAAGCTAAGCTTAAAATTTCTGGATTAATAGGAATAATGTGTATTGGGACAATTTTAGGTGTAGCCTTGCTAGAAGTAATAGATAAGGAAGATGATATAGACAATCCAATAAGGATTTTATCTTACAATATTCAGCAAGGGTATGACGAAGATGGGAATAAAAATTATGAAGGTCAATATGAAGTTATAAAAAATGCTAATGCTTCAATAATAGGATTGCAGGAGTCTGATACATGTAGAATTTCTGGTGGAAATGCAGATATTGTACGATATATAAATAATCGGTTAAAATATTATTCATACTTTGGTCCAAAAACAGTCACTGGTACCTATGGTTTAGCTTTATTATCAAAATATCCTATTAAAAATGCAAAAACATTTTATATGGAAAGTGAAGGGGAACAAACAGCAACCATCGAAGCTGAAATAACAATTGGAGCTATAACCTATAATATATTTGTTACCCATCTCGGGAATTTTATTGACCCTACCATACCTCCATTTGATAGGTCTCAAATAATCCAACAAGAACAAATATTAGAAAGAATTGGGGCAAAAACTAATGTTATTTTGATGGGAGATTTTAATTTTCAACCTGATACTGAACATTATAATATTACTTTAGCTCATCCTTTAGATGATTGTTGGGAAATTGCGGATTTAACATTACCAATTATCGACGTTCCTAATGATTGGGAGACTCGACTTCCTGATGAAAGAGTAGATCATATGTTTATATCACCCGATTTAACTGTTTTAAGTAGTTACATTGAAGTAACTTATTTCGGGGGTACAGCAGCGGATCATCCTGCGCTACTAACTTCAATCACAATATAAATTTATATTTAAATAATTTTTTTACTTTTTTTCTCTCATTTCTATTAATAGGAATTAGTGCTATTATTCTATGCATTTTAGATCAAAATTAGGGTTACTCCTAAAATTGTAATTACTACTCCTAGGAATCCCAATCTTGATATTTTTTCATGATTAATAAAATAAGTAAGTGGAAGTGAAAATAAAGGGGTCGCAGTGGCTATTAAAGACATCAAAGAGGCACCTGCTAAGCGTATTGCTTCTGTATATAAATAAGCTCCTAATGAGGTTCCTATAATAGAGGCAAGTATCAACCAAAACCATGTATGGGAAGATCTCTTTTTCTTTGGCATAAAATTTGATTTGGAATATAGATATTTTTCTCTCCAAACAAATGAAAGTAATATTAATAAAGCAAAAGGAAACCGAATTACATTCCCTAATATTGAACTTAAAGTTTCTGTGTCTAATATTTGATCTATTTCATTAGTTGCGAAGTCAATTAGAACCGCACCAATTGCCCAACCAAGAGATGCAATTAAAGCTAAAATTATTGCTTTAAACATAATTAAGGATTTAGGATTTAAATTTTTATTTGTGTTATTAATCTTCTCTTGTTTTCTGTTTAATGAGTTTACATTTTCCATAGGAATTTTACACTTTCCTATTATAATCACTCCGATCCCTACTAAAATAGTAGAAATAATAAATCTATAATCAAAAGGGCTTTTAAGAAATACTATTGATAATATAAAAGTAAAGAGAGGAAAAGTCATAGCAAGCGCTAAAGTTATTGTTACTCCTAAATCCTTTTGAGCAGAAAAATATGATGTATCTCCAACAACTTGACCAAAAATAAAACTTACTATAAGGATAATCCATAATCCCCATGGTAATGAAAAAATTTCGAAAAATATTCCAAATGCTAATGCTATTATAATAAATGTTAGAGTTCCGATTGCTGTTCGAACTACATTAATAAACGCCGGAGTAGCTTCATGTTCTGTTTTTCTAAATAAAACATTAGAAGTAACAAAAGTGAGACACGCTAAAATAGCAATCAATTCACCAAACATTAATTACTTTCATAATTGATTGCATAAATTCTTTTTTAATTCATACTTTTCTAATAAGTGTTTTAGAATTTTATAAGCTAGAATCTTGTAATTCTTATGATATTTATTTTTAATAGATAATTGACTGTTTTCTGAAGAATTAGCTATTTCGAATAATTTGGAGAGAAATTGTTCTCTAATATTAGGATTTAAATGATCATATACGTGTTGAAAATAAATCTTATCAAAATCTTCATAAATTCTATAAAGGATTCTGATTAAAAAATAGAAGAAATTTTCATGAGAAAGAAATCCGAATCTTGAACTTTCAATAATCACACTTAATTTTAAATTAAGATTATAATTAGGATCCCGAATAAATTCTCTTAATATTTCGTTATTAAAGTTTTTAAACCAATTAAAAACAATCAAAAGTGATAAATCAAATAAGTTGTTTTTTCTTAAGATTTTTAAGATTCTTTCTTGTTGGTTCTTAGTAAGAAATTCTCCAATTTTCATAAAAAAATCAATTATTTGATAAAATCGCAGAGGTGGATTCTCTTCCCCTAAATATTTTAGAATGTTTAGTAAATGACCTGAAAATTTTGGATTATTAAAGAAATCGATCCAGCGAGCTATATTGAATTGTGTGATTAGATAATTATAAAACCATGAAAAGAACTCATTATTGTCCAAATTGGATTCTAATATTTCCAAAAATCCAATAGGATTTTCTAAATTAGTCATAAAATGCCAAAATTCATTTGGAGTATTCTTAAACCAGTCTCCCCATAAAAGCTCAAAACTAGAAGTGTCTTCTAGTTCAAAAATTCGTAGCATTACTTGTCTTAAATAATCCATGTAGTCATCTGATAATTCTATCTTCAGAATAAATATTGTTTCTCCTATAATTTTACACAAATTAATCACGAATTCGAGTGAAATACTTTCTTCTATTAAGTATTTTACTAAAAGTAGCCCCCTATCAGGAAATTTCTTAATGATATATTCGATTGCTTTTATTCTAACATCCATATCTGTATCGGATAATGTTAATTCCTCTAGGTTTTTGAAAATGTTTTCTGCTGTTCCTCCCACTAAATCAATAATTTCTAAACACTCTAATCTATTAGCCTTGGAATCTGAATGCTCACAGATTGTTAATAAATCCTCTATTAGTTTGTTCTGAGTTATTTTTTTCTGTTTATATGACTTATATATTCTAGAAGGTGTTTGCTTACCCAATTTAACTTCACGGATTAAAAATTAAGTTTATTTAACTAATTCTTGAAATTAAATACTTCTTCTTTTAAAATTAATTCTTTAATAAATAATAAAGAGTTTAAAAATTTTAGTAGTTAATTTATTAATAAAAGGGTGAGAAAAATTATGGAAGTAAAGAATTATATAAAAAAGGATTTTATTACTTAATGTTTTTCTTTTAAGACATTCTTTTTATTCTGATAATAAACATTTTAATTAATCTTATTATCTAATATTAAATTAAATACAGATATGGAAAAAAATAGAGATCTGCAATGATATTAAAAATTTTCATTATTGCACCGGGAGGAGTGCTTTGTTATAGTAAGGATTTCTTTGAGCAGATTGATAAAGATGAAGAAGTTATTAGCGGATTTCTTAAAGCAATTAGTGATTTTGCTAAAGAGATTAAAGGGGGTGACATTAAAGCCCTAATTTTTAGAAATTTCAAGCTTATCTATTCTTATTCCATTGAATTTGATTTTATATTTGTTATAGTAATTGATAAAGATGATTTAGAAGAAGAAGCAAGAATTAAAGTTGAATTGATGAAAAAAGAATTTATCGTAAGATATCGATCATTATTAAAGAATTGGACAGGTAATATTTCAATTTTTAAAGATTTTACTAATTATATAGAAGAAAACATGTTTATTCCTCCAAAGATCTTATTAACTGGCGAAGATGATGTTGGCAAAACGACGATTATGGATTTACTTCCTGGGGACACCATCATCGAAATTGATGATAATTTAAATGAGATAATTCGAAAAACTATTAATTTATTTGATTTAAAGGAAATAAAGCAATGCATTATTCAAGAAATTAATATGGAAGAACTAATTCTTAATTCAAGTGTATACAAGAATTTATTAGATTCAGTTGATATTATCCTTATTGTTTCAAATTCAGCAGCAAGCAATTTGGGAAGAACTAAAAATTTATACTTAAAATTAAAACCTAAAGTAAATAAAGCAGACTTTTATGTGTTAGCAAATTTTCAAGATTTAAAAGATGTTGCTTTTGAACCCAAAAAGATAGAGGAAACATTTGATATTAAAACTTATGGCTTTACAGCAATTAAGGAAGATTCTAAAACCAAAATAATTTTTATAATAAAAGATTTGCTAAAAAATTCTGTTTTAAATAGGATAAAAAAAGAACATATCCCCACAATAGAAGAAGAAGCTATTCTTTATAGTGAAGAACAACCTGAATATGAGAAAGTTGATTATGTAAATATTTGGAATCAAATAGAGGAAGCAAGAGTTTTAGAAAGGCAAGGTGATCATCTCGCAGCTGCAGAAAAATTTTCATATGCTGCTACTCAATTTAAAGAGATGTGTTCAAGAGTAGAATATGATAAAGATAAAGACGAACTGACAGCTGTATCTTTTCTTTGCAGAGCTTGGGAGGCAATGGAATTTGCTGAAGTACATGAAAATCCTGAAAGATATTTAGAAGCAGCAGATCTATTTAATAAAGCGAGCCAACATTTCACTAATAATAAGATAAAGTTATTAGCATTAGGAAATTCTGCTTTTTGTAAAGCCTTAAGTCTAGGTTGTAAATTTGATAAAACAAGTGAAACCTCTATTAAAGCGGAATATTATCCAAAGATTAAAATGTTGTTAAGGAATGCAGCAAATTTGTATCAAAAGGGTGAGTTTAAAAGCGAAGCAGATTGGGCTCTTGCTACTTCAACGTATTTTGACGCAACTTGGTATATAATTAGAGCAGATGAAGAATTAAATTTGGATGATAAGAAAAAGCTTTTAGAAATTGGATCTGGCGTATTAAAATCAGCAGCAAAACTATTCGGTAAAGCAGGATATAAAGATAAAGAAAATGAAATATATGATCGCTTGAATTTAATACAAAAAGAAGAAAAAATTATAATTTCTGCATTAAGTACCATTAGCGAACCATCAATATCCAAAACCACTATAGATTTATTAGTACCATCAATTCCGCAAAATTCTTTTCCAGTTCTAAAAAAAGAGGTTGAAAAAAGAAGTGAAAAAAATAAATATCAGCTAATTTATAAAGATTTAGTTAAGGATTATCAAAAAATTCAAAGAAGAGAATGTAGAGTGGGTATTGCTCAAATAGGAGTATCTAGTACCGGAGATTATTTAAAAGAATTCTATAAAGAAAAGGTTTCTGGTTTATTGGAACTCCGTAAAGATAAAATTGGCGAGATTGGATCTAAGATTAAAGAGATGATTGAAAAGGCACATGCAAATAATGTTAATATTCTTATCTTCCCAGAAATGACAATAGATCTTAATTATGGTGAATTTTTGGAAGATTTATCTAATTTTGCTAAATTATATGAAATGTATATAATTCCAGGGTCTTTTCATAACCAAGAAACAAAAAAAAATATATCTATGGTATTTGGACCAGATGGAATTCTTTGGGAGCAAGAAAAACACATTCCTGCAATCATCCATTTTAAAGGGAAAAGATTTAAAGAAGGTATAAAGACAGAAACAATACCCAGAAATACTATTATATGTAATACTGAATTTGGTAGAATGGCAATAGCTATATGTAGAGATTTCCTTGATATGGACCTCAGAGTTGAGCTAAAAAATTTTGAACCACCAATAGACTTGATGTTCAATCCAGCCTTTACTCCGGTTACAGCTGATTTTAAAGCAGCCCATTTTGATGCTAGAAGGTCAATATATGCTTATTGTTTCTTCGTAAATATCGCAGAATTTGGCGAATCTCTTATCTATACTCCAGAAAAAGAACGGATTGAAAGAATTATACCACCTAAAGAAGAAAACCTAATTTTTAAGGATGTAGATCTCTTTAAATTGCGTTCAGAACGTAAAAAGTGGGAAAAATTGCGAAAAAAGGATAAGAGATTTATACAAAGTACAAGGTAATCAATAAATCTTATAGATTCAAGAAGATCTTGATCAATCAATTATTTAGATTTAATTAAAAAAAATTATTAATTTTAAGATTATTTGTCTTTTTCCTTAACTTTAGCTTCAATTCCTTCAATTTTAAATGGTTTTGAGGGTTTTTCCTTGTCAATTGGCTCATTACAGACCCAGCACATATTCTCCAAATTACTAAGCTCTTTTGAACAATTAATGCAATAAAGTGCACTACATTCAGGGCATATATAATTTATTCCAGCTACAGCCCCTTTACAAACTAGGCAAATTTTTCTTTCACGATGAAATGTTACTTCTTCTTCGGTTATATGGTCTGGTTTTTTAGTAAGTCTAAATAATGACTCTTCGATCTTAAATTCAGCTTTCTTTTCTTTTTTTTCTCGTTTTTCTGGTTCTTTTCTTAGACCTAAATAGAAAAACCAAACACTACTCAATGAACCAATCCTAATAAAACTTACAATTTCCATTATACCCAAAAAATCTAACAATGCTGATAAGTTAATAATAAAATATGCTATTGCTAAATAATAATATTTCTTACTAATTACACCTGAAGCCTTTCTACCTTTATAGAAAAGCCCTGGAGCTTGAAAAAAAATACCTGTGAAAGTAAAAATAGTTCCTATGGTACCAGCAGGAGATCCAGTGATAAGACTGTCATCAATTAACTCATCACCAGAATTTGTAGGTCGGATAAATGTAATATTTCCATATGGATCTAAAAAAATACTTAATTCAAAAATTATGCTTAAAATGATAAATGTTGTAATTAGATAAAATTTTTTTTTTGGTAATATGATTTCAAGCCCTACATAAAATGCTATTGTAAAAGAAATGGGAACAATTGGCCAAATTAGGTATCCTAGT
>JBHLNY010000032.1:0-18558 GCA_048941065.1 Promethearchaeota archaeon | reverse complement strand
GATAAAAATGAATTAGCAAAACATTTAAATGAAAAATATAATCCTAATCTCTTCTACTGCTGGACATTTAGCAATCTTCCAAATCTGGTTATATGTTGGGTTTGGTCTAACACAATGAAAGAATTAACTGATTTAGTAGAGAACATAAAAAAAGAAAATATTGAATCAATTATTTTTGATATCATGTTTAAAGTGTTTTATTTTGATACTTGGAAAGAAAAAATTTTATATAAATAAAAAAAATTTTAATGTTGTTTTATAAAGAACAGCTTATATTACACATAGGATTATCCAAATTGTAACTCTTGTAAAGTGGATGATATAGGTAATAATACCAAAAAACAAGATTATCTTCTGTAAATTTAATTTTCTTAGTATTTCCATCTGATTTTCAGATCTTTTCCATAATATTAAACTTGCTATTCCTGCACTCCCAGCTATTCCTGATAAGATAATTTCTAATAAAAGGAGAACCCAAGAAAAAAATGGATTTATTGTACCAAAATAATCCCCACCAGTACTCGCAAGATAGATTGCTCTACTAAAGAAAAATATTGGACCTCCTCCTAAAAGAATCCATTTTAATCGATTCAAATATACATTGAACACATAATTTTTTAAACTTTTACCAGAATAATTAATATCTTTTTGAGTTTTGTAATTATTTAATTTATCTGAGATATTTAATCCAATTTGTTCCATAATATCTAAAGTGTTTTCTTGTAAGGGACCTTTATCATCAATAACTATCCCAGTAATGACAGAATGGATAATCTTCAATCTCATCTTCTTAAAGTACCTTATAATTCGCTTAGCCGCCGATCCAGCTAAGTGAACATCAGCTTTTGTCTCAAAAGCAAATCCATATTTATCATCCATTTTGAGATGTTTTATTCTGTTTAAAAAAGATTTCATCTGTTTTGAAGCTCTATGAAAGTGTGTTGGACCTCCAATTCCAATAATATCATAATTTTTTAAACTTGTGATATCAAAATCTTGAATAGAATTACTGTCTACATAAAGCCCTCCTGCTTCTAATCCACGACTCAATGACATAGCAACTTTTTTTGTATTTCCATATACAGAATCATATAGAATGAGCACTTTTTTCAAACTTTTCCCTCCCTTTTTAGCTTTTGGACCATTTCATAATTGTTTCGATAGAAGATTTTTGTAAATAACCCATGGTCTCTCTTACAAAAAGGCAAACTATTTGAAGTTGAATGATATTTACTGCATTCTTCACAATTTCCATGATTGGAACATCCTGTTTTAGGGCAAGGACAATCAAAATTTATCATTATCACCTCATTACTTTTTAATTTATGAATGGAAAGCTTCTAGATATAAATCTAAGTTCAGGTTAAAGCAAATAAAATTACCTATTTGAAAGCTAAATTCATTTAAATTTTCAACTAAATGGTTGATAAATGGATTATAAAACTTGCTTTTTTTTGTCCTTTTAATGTAATATGATTTCTTTTCCAATATTTAATATGAAGGTTTCATTCAATTCTCAGTGTACATGGAAATATATGAGGATAATTGTGTCTAATTAATTAGCAAAAAACCTGATTTGGTGAAAAAGATTGGAAAAAAATAAAAAATCATTAAAAAATATATTGAAAAAGATTATAAAATCAACGTTTCTCTTAATATACTTAATGATCATAGGCTCATTAATAGTGGGTGGAGTTTCTGCTGGAATTATGACACTTATTCCAGATGAAGCAAGCAAATCATGTTACTTAGGCTATTACGCACATTGTTCATTTACTCCTTATAGTACCTTAATTTTATTCGCAATGGCTATTTTAGGTATAATACTTTTGATAAAACTGATAAAATATATCAAAAAGAAATATATTGGGGGCTTTAAAACTAAGTCAATATTAAAAGCTTTAATAAAAAGGTAAAAAAAATAATTCATTTTTTTTTATATCCACTAAATATTCTCTTGTTAATTTAATTATTATATACACCTAAATTAATTGGATATTAAACAAAAAAACAAAATAATGCCTTAAATCTGAAAAAAATTATTATAAAATCGGCTTTTTCTTTTAAAGTAAATAAAAAAAAACTCTAAAAAATTGAAATCTTCAAAAAAAATTAGACATCTAAGCAAAGATTTAAAAGTGTGACTGTTATTATATATGCTATTAAATGTTTAATAAGGTCTAGTTTTGTAATACAAAATTTTTGTGTGAAAAGCTAATATTATTTTTATAATATATTTGGAGAATTAAAATGAATAATAATTATCGTCATCTAATAAGAAACCAAAATATTGATCAAGATAATTTACCTCAAACACAATGTTGCGATAATCCTTCCATTGAATCCCGGGATGGAAATAAAGTTTGTTTAAATTGTGGGATTATTTTTGAAAGAACATTTGTAGGAAACGAGAGAAGAGCATATACAATCGAAGAAATACAAAATCGGCGTAGAACGGAACCAAGATGGAGAGATTTTGGTCCAAGAACTATGCTACCTACTACTAAAACAGATTCGAAAGGTAAGTCAATAGGACCAAAAGAGCAGGCTCTATTTTCTCGATTATCAAAAATTCAAAATTCACTTATAAGCAGTATTGAACGAAACTTTTGGGAAGCTAAACCTAAATTAAAAATGCTAACCTCTAAGCTTAATATACCTGAATATATCGCTGAAACAGCATGGAAGATATATGGTATTGTGGCAAAAAAGAAATTGACTATGGGAAGATCAATCAATGGATTCATAGCAGGATCTTTATATGCGGCAATACGAGTTCACGATTTCCCACGATTACTAGATGAAGTATGTGAAGCATCATTAACGCCGAGAAGAACTGTCCATAGAAGCCTTGCAATGATAATCAGGGAAGTTTTACCAGAATTAAAGTTAAGGTATCAACCAATAACCGCTGAAAGTTTAGTATTTAGATTTGGTAATGAATTAGATTTACCCATCAAAATCCAAAAAAAAGCCATTAGTATGCTTAAAGCTGCTTCTAAAAATGGATTAAAACGGACTGGAAAAGATCCAAAAGGCTTAGCAGCTGCTTGTATTTATATTGCAGCTAAAGATGGTTCTATACGCAAAACGCAATCAAGAGTCGCTGATGTGGCTAAAATCACCGAAGTAACGTTGCGTAGTCGTGCCAAACAAATAAAAATGAAATTGAAATAATTCTATTCATCTTTATATATTAATTTTTTTAACTTGTTATTTATTTAAGTATTTGATTTTGATTCCCTATCTAAATCTGCTGTCCATTTTATGGCTGCAGCAGTTATAATCACTCCTGTAATTAAAAAGCAAACTATCACAGATATAAGAAAAATCCAAAACACACCAGCGATAAAAGGAGTAATACTAGAATCATAAAGAGCTGTTTGGAATGGTATAGAATTTAAAGCTGAAATCTCCACTTTTGTCTTTCCCAATAATACAAGATAATCCATTTTAACAAAACCTCCTAATAATAATGTCATACCAATTATTACTAAATATTTAGCTAAAGGCTTGCTTTCAATGTTTTTTTTAACTGAAATTCTATACATGTGAACTCCGAGTATTAGAAAAAAGAACATAGAGATTATTAAAAATACCCAAAATATTGAGCCCGATAAGTTAACATATTTTGAAGAAAAGATTAATTCTTGCAGAAGAATTGAATTGGGAAGAACATTAAATTCTGTGAAATTTAACAAAAAAGCGGTAGCTATTTCCATTAAGGAAAGAATAATAATATAAATACTCATAATTTCAATAGATTTTATAACAGCTTTATATTCCATATCTAATATTCACTCTCAATTTTTGAACAAGCAAGAAAAATTTTTTATTATATTATATTTTTACTTATTATTGTTTTTGAAGTTTATAAAAATTTTTATATTATTATTATTTCTAAAGAAAATCTGTTTATATCTAATTAAATCTATTAATTGAATTTTTTTTGAAAAACAGTAAAGAAATTAATTCGGAAATCTCAAGGTGTTCCCATAGAAACATTAAGAAAGATTCAGGATTTTATGTGTGCCAAGATTGTGGTTTAATCTTGGATGAAAATGTTGTTTTTGAAGGAAATCATTATTTTAGTGATTCTGATTCACAAAGAGATTATGAAAGAAAAATTAGGATAGGCGATTCTAAAGCTCTGCAAGATCCTGTAATTAAAGAAAAATATGAACGAATAAAAACACTTGAGAAATGGTTTCGTGACTATGAATCTGATTTTACTGAGCAAAAGAAAACAATAGGAATTCTTAAAAGCTATGGAATAGGATTGAATATTGACTCAACTAAGTTCCAAGAGATTAAAGATATATACCTCAGATATAATAAATATCACAGGCATACGTATCAAAATATGGTAATAATCTTTTTATCTATTGTTTGGATGGAAATTAAGGATTCAACAAATATTAGAATTGAAGAATTTATAAAAGTATCTAGAGAATTAGGGCATAAAATCAATAAAAAGATGATTTCAAATGCAATGCTGAAAGTAAAAAGAACAGAGAAAATGTTAAATAAAAAGAAAGGTGCTACTGAATTAGAAAAACAAATTAAGAATAAAATTAAAATTGTATTTCAAAAAGATTTGAATGGAATTTCTTATGAAAAGGTTTCAAATTCTTTAGATGATGAATCACAATTTAATAAGGTAAAACTGGAAATGCAGTTAAAACTTGATGAATATCTTAAACAAATCTCTTATGAAGATCTTAAGAATTTAAATTATAAAGCTTTTACAGCAGGGTTGATTTACTATATTGGACAAACTTTAGAGAAAGAAAGGAGAGTCTTTACACAAAATCTTATTGAAGAAGCTACTAAATTTTCAAGTACAACTATTAGAAAAAAATATCATTTTCTAGTAAGCATTTTAGGAGATCCTAGAAGATGAAATTAATCTGTATTTTTTTTAGAAATTAAATCATTCTAAAATAATAAATTATTAAAAAATACACTCTTAGAATAATTATTATTTCATCCTAATTAATCGGATTGAATATCCTATGTTTAAAGATAAAAAAGATAATTTGTCTAACAATAAATACTATCATCAACCTATAGAGGAATTAATTCGAAAATTTAATTCCGATCTTGACCATGGATTAAAATCTATGGAATTAGGAGATAAATATTTTAAATTTGGTTATAATGAGCTACCTAAAGTAAAAAAGTCATTATGGAAAATATATTTATCTCCGATATTTAATTTTTTAATTGTAATTTTAATAATCTCAGGAATTTTTATTTCTATTTTAGGATCTCTTGGTTCTGCAGCAATAATTTTCGTCGTTGTTATTATCAACTCTATGACAATTGTAATACAGCAATTCAGAGCACAAAAGGCACTCGAATCTTTAAAAAGAATTGCCGCTTTAAAAGCTACTGTTTTAAGAGATAGTAAACAGCTCGAGATTCCTACTAGAGAACTAGTCCCCGGTGATATTATTTTATTAGAACCAGGTGATAAAGTTCCTGCAGATGCTAGAATAATTGAACTTATGAACTTAACTGTTAACGAAGCACCCTTAACAGGTGAAAGTGAGGCTGTAGAAAAAATTAATACTGCTTTAGAAAATAAAATGATTCCTATCCAAGAACAAACGAACATGCTATTCATGGGAACTTATATTAATACAGGGAGATGTAAGGCAATTGTAATAGGAACCAACGTTAAAACAGAAATAGGGAAAATTTCAATTCAATTAAATGAAATGGGGAGTATTGAGGATATTCCTCTTACTAGGAAGTTAAATAGATTAGGGTATATCTTAGGATCTATCGCTATGTTAATTTTATATATATTAATTATTTATAAATTTACCTTTTTGGGCTTAGAAGGACATTTAAAGGGAGATTTCATTGGCGAAGCATTAGTTAGTTCAATTTTAAGGTCAACCAACGTTGTACCATTTAATTTACCCTTATTATCAACTTTGGTTTTAATAACTGGAGTACTTGAGATGGCTCAAAGTGGAGTAATTATTAAAAATTTATCTGCTATTGAATCTCTTGGTCGTATTTCTGTTATATGTGCTGATAAAACTGGAACTATAACTAAAAATGAGATGACAATTAAAAAATTTTGGATAAACAATATTGAATATGATGTCACAGGTTCAGGTTACGAGAGTGGAGGTGTAATTCTTAAAAATGGAATAGAAGTTGGTTTGAATGATAATTTAACATTTCAAAAGTTTATCGATTCAAGCGTTTTAAATAATAACGCAAAATTAATTTATGAAGATATAAAAGTTAGAGTTAAAAATGTGAAAGAAAAGGCAGTTAGAAAAGCCTTAGGGTCTCCTACTGAAGCTTCTTTACTAGTTCTAGCTGAAATAGCTGGATATGTTATTTATGATATAAAAAAAAAATATGAAGTTTTAATAGAATTTTCATTTAGTTCAGAATTAAAAAGAATGACTACAATCTGTGTAGCTAATCATAGTGAAAATGATTTATATGCTTTTTCAAAAGGGGCACCCGAAAACATCATTAATATTTCTTCACAGATTGAAATAGATGGAAAAATTACGAGTTTCAATGATAATTTTAAAAGAGAGCTCTTAGATAAAATACAAAATCATGCCAACCAAGGTTATAGGACCTTAGCTATAGCATACAAAAAATTACAAAGCGATTATATTAACGAGAGAAATGCTATTGAAAAAGATTTAATTTTCTTAAGCTTTGTATCCATTTTAGATCCACCTCGAGTGGGAGTTAAGGAATCAATTGAAGAGTGTCAATTAGGACAGATAAAAGTAGTTATGATCACAGGAGATCATCCCGTAACTGCTAAGACGATAGCTGCTCAGATGAATATCTATAAAGAGGGAGATCTAGTAGTTGAAGGCTCAGAAATAGAACACCTTAGTTTAGAAGATTTCAACAAAGTATCTGTTTTCGCAAGAGTGGAACCCATTGACAAAGAGATAATAGTTGAGAATTACCAAGAGCAAGACAAAATAGTAGCAATGACGGGAGATGGAATCAATGATTCACCAGCATTGAAAAAAGCTCAAGCAGGTATTGCCATGGGCATAACAGGAACAGATTTAGCAAAAGAAACTTCTGATATGGTAATTTCTGACGATAATTTTACGTCAATTGTGAGGGGAGTAAAAATTGGCCGTGGTTTATTTGCAAAAATTCGAACAATTATCTATTTTTTTATTTGTTTAAATATTATGGAAGCTTTTGTTTTCTTTACCTATGAATTTATTCCATTTTTCAAGCTTTTCAGTTCTGATTGGCAACATATTTATATTTTTGGAATTGTACATTCACTCCCTTCATTGGCATTAGTTATTGATATATATCCAAAGAATATTATGCAGGAACCTCCAAAAGACGAAGAAGAACTTTTAAATAAAAATATATGGGTTCTATTACTAATTCAGGCATTTTTAATGGGATTAGGATTAGTCTTAGTACTACAATTAACAATAAATGGAGTATTTCCATTAAATGAATGGAATTTAAATCCTAATTTGAGTTATTTGATACCTGATTCACAAGAATGGTTATCCCAAAAAGCAAGAACTATGTTTATAACAACTTTATATATCACAGAAACTAACTTTATTTGGACTTTTAGAAGACCTAATAGATCAATCGTAAAAAGTTTAAAAGAAGAATTAAGCATAGCTGTTTTAGTGGTATGTCTATTCACCTTAGGACTACATATACTTCATATCTGCTTTTCTTATCAAGTTAATCATTATATTAATGATGTAAGTGGATTAAATTTTCAATTAAATTTTATGTTCTTAAGCGGTCTAGACTGGTTAATATGTATAATATTTGCTTTACCAGGAATAATAGGAATAGAATTAGTGAAGTATATAGCTAGAAATAAGAATATAAAATTTTAATACAATTATTTTATTAAATTGAAAAATATTAGACAATGTAATGATATAATGACCGAAAAATCTCTAAATACTTTAGAAGAAAAGAAATCTTTTCTAAGGAAATATGGTGGGATACTCTTTATCAGTGGAATAATACTGTTATTTATAATTCTGGCAATAGCAGATATTAACTTTGGTCAATGGCTGGCAGACACAATTATTTGGTTCTATGATGAATACGGAGATGTTGGAATCTATATAGGCGTTTTTGCTATAAGCATATTTGGGAATTTCACTATTATTTTTCCAGTGCCATACGTCATAGCTCTAATTGTAATTTCAGCAGTAATCCCTGGAGTAAATCCAATCTTATTAGGACTGGTTGGTGGATTAGGAGCAAGTATAGGAGAAACAACAGCATGGCTAATTGGGCGAGGTTCTCAAGAAATAATTGGCAATGCTGAAAGCATAGAACGTATGAAAGGATATATTGAGAAGGGATGGGCGCCCTTATTAATATTTATTTTTGCTGCAACTCCATTACCTGATGATGCATTTTTAATAGTTTTAGGGATTGTAGAATATAGTATTGTTAAAGCATTAATATATACATTTATTGGAAAATTTGTTCTCTGTTTCTTATGCAGTGCACTTCCCATTTGGTTTGCACAAACAACACTAGGCGATTTTTTATTTAACCTGTTTGGGATTGATCTTGAAGCTGCAGAAGCTGGGGTTATACCACCTAGAACTACTTTAGATATTTTAATTAGTTCATTAGTTTGGGCTTCGACTATTATTATAATGTTCTTGTTAGTATATGTGGACTGGAGTAAAATATTTAAAAAAATAAGGAAAAAAAAAGACTGAAGAATAAAATTCTTCATTTATCCCAAGATTAACATACTCAATTGTAAACTTATTTATAGTTAAAGATTATACTATTTTTCATAAAAAAAGGAATAAATTAAAAATCATAATTGTTATTGTCTATTTATTAGATCTAAAAGTAAAATTTATAGAAATTTTTTTTAATCTTATTCAAAGTTAAGGTAGAATTAATATGGAAAAAACAGAGGAATATTTTTATAATCTTGCTTTAGAACAAATTTATCAAAAATTTCAAACTAACCCAAATAATGGTTTAACTGCAGCGGAAGCTACCAAACGATTGGAAAGATATGGGCTTAACGAGATACCAAAGGTATCAAAAGGATTCATTAAAATATATTTAGCGCCTTTATTTAATTGGTTAATAGTAATATATTTAATAGGAGCTCTTATTTTATTTTTAGCAAGTGTCTTTGGAGGGGAGGGAAGCCTTCTCTTTATTGGTTTAACTTTAGGTATTGTTTTACTTAATTGTTTGGTTGCTATAATTCAGCAATACAGAGCTACAAAAAAGTTAAAAGCATTAAGAGAATTATCTGCTCCAACCGCAACAATAATTAGAGATAGTCAGAAGCAAGACATTCCTACAAAAGATATAGTAATTGGAGATCTATTAATCTTAGACCAAGGAGATAAAATACCTGCCGATGCTAGAATTATACAGTCTTTTAATCTAGAAGTAAATGAAGCATCTCTTACTGGAGAATCAGAACCAGTTAAAAAACTAAGGAAAGGAGATTCCCTAGGTAAAGATGAGATTCCCATAAGCGATCGTAAAAATATGGTTTTTTATGGAACATATATAACTATGGGAAATGGAAAAGCAATTACTGTGAAAACTGGTGGAGATACGGAAATTGGTAAAATTTCCCATGGTTTAGAGGAAGCCGGAACAAGTGAAATCCCTATTCGTCAAAAAATGAATCATTTTGGTAAATGGTTAGGTTTAATCATCTTTATTTTCTGGTTTATTTCATTAATGAGTATATGGGTAGCCACAGAATTTAAACGGTTTGAAGTAGTTGAAAGCCTTAATTCTGCTCTAGATTTAATGCCATTAAATATACCATTATTAGTTACGATTGTTTTAATTACGGGTGTACTAGCAATGGCTAGGCATGGAGTTATTATAAGAAATCTTGCCTCTGTAGATAGTTTAGGTCGTGTAAGTGTTGTCTGTTCGGATAAAACAGGAACATTAACCAAAAATCAAATGTCAATTCAACATGTTTGGACAAATGGTTCGCTCTATAGAGTAACTGGTAGTGGATATTCTCCAGATGGGGATGTAATTTTAATGGACGATCCAAAGAATCCTGAATATGTTAGACATATTGATGATTATCCTCAATTAAAACTCCTTTTAATTTCTGGATTTTTAAATAATAATTCAGCTTTAATAAAAAACGAAATTGAAACTCCTAAAAGAATTGTATATAATTGGAATGTGGTAGGATCTCCAACAGAAGGAGCATTAATGGTTTTATTTCAAAAAGGTATGGGTGATTATCTTCTCGATGATTTTGAGTCAATTACAGAGTTTCCTTTTGATTCTGCTTTAAAAAGAATGACAAAAATTTACAGGAGAGAAAATAAATATTATTCATTTACAAAAGGAGCTAGTGAGATATTAATACCTTTATGTTCTAAAATCTTGTACAATAATAATGAAGTTCAATTTATTGATGCAATAAAAAATAAAGTATTGGATATAGCAAATCTCTATGCAAATCAGGGATATCGAATTTTAAGTTTAGCTTATAAAAAATTAGATGAGATTCACGAAGGTGATAATAATAGGGATCAATATGAATCAGATATGATCTACATTGGATTTGTAACAATATTGGATCCTCCTAGGGAAGGTGTAAAAGAATCAGTGAAACAATGTCATGATGCGGGAGTGGATGTTGTCATGATTACAGGTGATTCACCGCCAACAGCACGAGCAATTGCTTCACAAATCGGGATAATAACTAATCCAAGTGAAATGGTCCTTGAAGGGAGTCAAATAAAGAATGTAAAAACTTTTTCTGATTTTAATAAAATTAAAGCATTTGCAAGAGTATCTCCAGAACATAAAGAAGATATTATTGAAAAATATCAAGATGCGAAAAAAGTAGTTGCTATGACTGGAGATGGAGTGAATGACGCTCTCGCATTAAACATGGCAGATGCAGGAGTAGCTATGGGTATCACGGGAACCGATGTGGCAAAAGAAGCTTCCGATATGGTTATTTCTGATGATTCATTTAACTCAATAGTAACAGGTATACATCAAGGTAGAGGCATTTTTGCTAGGATTCGTGCACTTGTGTTCTTTTATATTTGTATCAACATCTTTGAAGGGATTGTACAATTTATATTAGCAATAATCTTTGATTTACCCTACTTTTTAGATGAGGCTTTTTACCTTCAATGGATTTTCTTATCAATTACCCTTCATATGTTTCCTGGATTAATACTTGCTTTTGATAGCACTTCTAAAGATGTTATGAAAGAAAAACCGCGTGATTCTGAAGAAATACTCTCTAAAAACGTGTTTATTCTACTCTTTATATTTGGAATTTTACTTGCAATAAGTATGGTTTTAGTATATTTCTTAGCAATGAGTGAAATTTGGCCTGTTGTTCCCGAGAATTGGGATTTAGGTGATGCATTTCTCTATTCATCAGATGAATTGATTCCAAATATTTTATTAGATGATTATTCATTAACAGAAATTAGAATAATGGCTAAAACTCTAACTATGTTAATGGTAACCTTATTTTTCTGTGAGTCATTTTTAGTGTTTCAGATAAGACGTCCAAATAAATCTTTAATCAGAAGTCTTAAAGAAGATAGCAATAAACGAATGTACCTAATAATTGGCCTCCTATTTGCTGTATTTCTTATGTTAATGTACATCCCTAACGCTCAAGTTGCTTTAGCAAAAGCAGGAATTAATTTCATGTTTATGTATTTAACTTGGCTTGATTGGTTAATTTGTTTCTTGGTTTCATTAATCTGTATTGCAGCTTTTGAGATTATAAAGTATGTAGCCCGTAAAATTAACATCTCTTTCTAAATTTTTTCATTTTTTTTCCCTCTTTCTTACATTTCAAAAAATAATTAATTTTTTATTCCGAATTTGATTTTTTTCATTTATGCTAGTTGGAAAGAGGATTAAATTAACACCTCATAAAAGAGAATACATTGATAAATTTTTAAAGTGGTTTAATGATCCTGAAATCACACAGTATTTAACAATGTACCGTCCATTAACTCGGGAAATGGAAGAAGAATGGTTTAATACCATAAAAGATCGCGAAAACAATATATATCTTTCAATTTTATTAATTGAGGAAAATAATAAACTTATTGGAAACTGCGGAATACATAATATTGATTGTAAGAATAGAACTGCATTTTGTGGAATTGCAATAGGTGAAAAAGAGTATCATAACCAAGGATTAGGGACAGAGACGATGGAACTATTAGTTGAATATGGATTTAACACGTTAAATCTTAATCGCTTGGAATTATCAGTTAACGATAATAACATTCGTGCTATTAAATGCTACAAAAAAGTTGGATTTATAGAAGAAGGAAGAAGAAGAAAAGCTGTGTTCATAAACGGAAAATATTATTATGCTATTATTATGTCTATCTTAAGAGAAGAATTGAATAAAACATAGCTAACATTATTATATATTAAATTAAATGAATTATTTTTTAGAATAAATTAATTTTTATAATATTTAATCTTCAAATCAATATAGAAAAGAAAAATAAAATTTGGTGAAATTAAGTGAATAATTCATTAGTATCAATTGTTAAATATGAAGAACCTCTGAAATCTGTACGTAAAGCGGTTGAACTTGCAAAAGGATTTAAGCATTTACCATCTAAAGCGAAAGTCTTTATCAAACCTAATATTGTTTATTGGAATCGACATTGCGATTTTCCAAAGTGGGGAGTTATTACTACTTCTCGCGTTATAGAAGATATCATAATTTTACTCAAAGAACAAGGAATTGATGATATAACGATTGGAGAAGGGATTGTATCGGAGGATACAGAAACAGCTGAGGACGCTTTTGAAAAACTTGGATATAATAATTTAAAAGATCGATATGGTATTAAGGTATTCGATACATTTAGAAGACCTTTTGAAAAAGTTGAATTAACAGAAGATCTAACTGCCAAAATGAATTCTGATATGCTTCACTCAGATTTTTTAGTTGATATCCCTGTCCTTAAAACTCACGCTCAATGTGTTGTTAGTTTAGGAATAAAGAATTTAAAGGGATTAATTAATGTAGCTTCGCGTAAAAAATTTCATAGTGCAGATCCAGTAAAAAATCTTCATTATAATGTAGCTCAACTTGCAAATAAAATCCCACCTTGTTTAAATATAATAGATGGGATCTATACCCTTGAGCGTGGTCCCGCTTTTGATGGTAAAGCACATAGAAGTAATATTTTAGTCGCTTCTACTGACATTTTTGCTGCTGATGTTGTGGGTGCTATGCTGTTTGATATTGATCCTCTAGCAGTACCCCACCTTTTGCAAGCTGCTAAGGATAGAAATCGTTCATTAGATCTTTCTGATATAGATATAAAAGGTGAAAAAGTAGAAGATCTTGCTACCCCTCATGAATGGGACTACATTTATGCCAATAACAACACTTTGCCATTTCCATATCAAAAAGCAGGGATTTCAGGTATTAAATATCACAAATACGATGAAACTATGTGCACCTACTGCTCTGGTTTAAACGGGATCCTATTATCAGGAATAAAGATGGCATGGAAAGGGGTTCCATTTGATAATATCGAAGTTTTAACAGGAAAAGTTATGAAACCTACTCCTGGAATGAATAAAACTATTTTAGTAGGTCAATGTATTTATAATGCTAATAAGGAAGATCCAAATATCAATGAAATGATTGCTGTAAAAGGCTGCCCGCCTTCTATCGAAGAGCTACAAAATGCACTAAAGCAAGCAGGTATTAAAGTACCTTCATATCTTTTTAAGAATATCGAAAAAGCACCTTTATTGTTTTTAGGGAGATATGAAGGTAAACCAGAATTTGATGAATCCTTTTTCCAGGTTAAATAATTTCTTTTCATTTTTTCTTTTTAGAAGTAAAAAACCCTGTTTCAATTTTGGACAATTTTTAGAAGCCGAAATAGGAATCCTACATAAATTATTTATGGAAAGATTTAAGATTTTGTCTTTACACTAATTTAGATGGATAAATAAATGGTTTTTGTATTAAATGCAAACTTATCCAAATTTTTATAAGAGCATTCATGTAACTACTTAAAAAATAAAGAAATCTCACTAAAACCTATTAAACGCAACAAATCACATTTGTTGTTGTATGAGGAGTGATCTAAAAATGATAAAAGAATTTGAAGGAAAAGTAGCCGTTATAACAGGTGGAGGAAGTGGTATTGGACGTTCCATGGCACATACGTTCGCTAATCGAGGCATGAAAATTGTTATAGCTGATATTGATGAGAATGCTCTGAATAAAGTAACACAACAACTTAAAGAAATGGGAACTGCAGTGTTATCCTTAGTAGTAGATGTAAGCGATCATAAGCAAGTTGCAAAATTAGCAGATGATACATACAAACATTTTGGAGTATGTAATATTCTATGTAATAATGCCGGTACAGTTGGAGGGGAAGGGCCTGCACATCTTTTAGAATTAGGGGATTGGGATTGGACACTTGGCGTTAACTTATTTGGAGTTATCTATGGTATAAAATTCTTTTTAAAGCGTATGTTAGATAGTAAAGAACCATGCCATATAGTAAATACAGCTTCAATAGCAGGGCTTATTGCAGGCGGTGGACCATACACGGCTTCAAAATTTGCAGTCGTAGCAATTAGTGAAATGTTAGCTCTACAGTGCTTTAACACGAATGTAAGCGTTTCCGTTCTTTGCCCTGGTTTCGTAAGCACAAATATATTTGAAAACACTATAGCACAAAGAGAAACACGCACTGATGTTTACCATCTACCACCAGCAATGGAGGATGCTATGAAACCCTATATAGAAGATACGATTCAAGTAATGAACTCCGGATTAAGCCCAGATTTAGTGGCAGAAATGGTAATTAAAGCCATTGAACAAGACATATTATTTATTATTACTCATCCACAATATATGAACTATGTAAAAAGAAGAGTGGAACGAATTAACAATGACTCATTAAAACTTCTCAAAGAGTTTCCACCTAAAGAACGTGAAATACAGATTAAAACATATAATTATGATAAAGAACATATATCATTTTCTATTTCATACCCTGATTATTTAATAGAAATAAATCCACCACTTATTTCAAGAAAACAAGTATTTGCAGCTACTGATGGGAGTTTTCAAGATTTAGAAGTACATGTCTCTAGAATACCCAAAAATATGCGCTTGGAAGATGCAACTGAAGGTATAGCCGATATACTAAAAAATTTTGGTAATAATATTAAAATAGTTTCGAACAAACAGATAAAACTAAAAGATGGGACATCTGCTAATGAGGGTGAAATTTATTACAAATATAGGGGGTATAGAGAAATTACATCTCATCATGTTTCAACTTTTAAAGAAAATAAATGGATTCGAATTAGTATATATGCAGGTATATTTGAGAACAATGAAGACCTTAAAAAAATAGTTCACTCTCTTGAATTTAAATAATCCGCTTTAGAAATTAGTTCTATCCTAAAAAAGATAAAGAAAATCTCTCTTACTCTTCAATTTAACTTATTTTAAAATATTGAGGTGGTTGGTAAATAGTTGTATTTATATCACCATATTTGTTAGCATCACATATTTCGGTTAGCCATGTATATTCTGTACTAGGTTTTAATGGTTTCCATCGAGTAAATACTAAGGCAGAGTTTTTATTTAAGCCATAAGAAGGCATTAATATTGAATTCAGGTAAATAGGGTCAAAATACATCAAATTGTGAAGGCTAATATAATCAGTTTTTCCTTCAGATACATAATTTGCATAATAGGCGTCAACTCCACCTAATTCTTTTAGAGTAGTCCATTTGGTCCTAACATAAATCCTTGGATCTTCCATATATTTAGGTACTTCTTCATAAGAATAACCAATTCTATCCTTAAGTTTCAAATAACTTTTTAAAAGTTTATGATTAGTTTGAAGTTTCCGGGATTGATATCTTGTTTCATCATTCCAATAATCTACTGTGATTTTATACTTACCATCATCTAAGAAACCCTGTTTATCAAAAGCATAATACCTTATCAATTCACGACTATATCTATCAACAATATATCCATTACTATCTTTAAAATTAAAAGGTTGATTTTTAAAATTAAATTCATATCCTTTTGGACCTTCTACGATTACATTTTTAATTATATTCGTACTTTTTTCTCCAGCTAGACCAAAAAATCTCACTTCAAACTTAGCTTGCTCTATTGGCATATCAGTTGAATCAGCGTTTCGATCTTGATAAAATTGACTCACAACAATATCTTCTATTGGAGGAACTGTTTCATCTTTGATATTCTCATTAAAAAAGGACTCTTGGAATTCATTAAAACGGTGTTTATATATTAAGTTAAAAATTCGAGGGACATTATTAAGATTTTCAAAAATTTCAGAACTAATATCGATCCCTGCTTGATGGAATCCATTTATAATATTCTGAGCCTTTGCAGGACATCCTTTAATCGGTATCATTTCATTAATATTCGGATTGTCTCGATGTTTATTAACCATGCATTGGCCTAATAAAATGGTTTTCTTCTTTCCTGGAGTTGGATTCATTCTTTTCCCATATATTATTTCTACATCATCCCAAGGATCTCCATTCCAAGCATAGGAGATAGCTACTGGAATTAAACTAGAAATTAACGAACAATAAGTACATATAGTGTTATCATATTGACGATATGATATACCTTTTATACCTTGTTTATCGAATGCTATGGGATTTGAACCATTTTTGTTATATGGAAATTGATATTCATGAAAAGTCTGAACACTTTCGATACTTTTTCCTACTATCTCAATATCAGAAAAATCTATTGATCTATTATTGATTTCAGCATAATATCCAAAATAAGGAACATCAGAGGGATTATACCCTAGAATTTTAGCCCCGACTTTATCAGCAGAAAAAATGTCAGAAGACGCAACAAGAAGATTACTTCTCCTCATTTTACCATCGTAACCAGGACCTCTCTCATTAGTATAAATACCATCAATAACAGTTGCAGTTGGAGGAAGTTTTTTAGTCAAGCGAGCTAAATAGAAGTCGAGATCTTTTTCAGTATCAGCAGAATGACATTTTTTTCTAGAATTGATATCAATTAAACCTTTCAAATTCTTTATTCCTAAACTAACACAAGCCTGTGAATGAGTTTTCAGAACTGGTAAGCTAACTATTAAATCGCTATTTAAGCAATCGCTATTATAATTAAGAGTAATCCCATTTCCAATATCAACTTTTTCGAAGGGTTGTTCCATGATATTAATCACCTTTATACCATATTTTTGCTTGAACCTATTATAACCTAAAGTTTCAAAAGCATGATGAGCGACTTTAAAATCATTTGGATCTGAAGTTACTACACCCTCTCCAACGGTTATATGATTTATTCCTCTTTCTTTTAATGCAATTATTGTATCTTCTACAATACGTGAAGTAGTGACAACACCATACTTAGGATAATCTGGAACAGTAGACCAATAAACGATATTGGGCTTAAGAAATACTTTTTCGTTTCCAGAAAGATTTTGAAAAGTATCTGAGAGGTCAATAGCTCTTTGAACAGATTTAATTTTTTTTCTATATTTTACAATTGATACCAGATGTTTATTCATATTTCCATCCTTTTTATTTTAAATTTTTATTTAGATTTTTTAATCTTACTTAAAACCCTTACAAAAAGAATCAACATTTTTAGGTAATACTGAATGATTATATCCCCCTTCTAATAAAGCATACCTTCTCCCTTGACATATTTTCTCAGAATACTTTTTCATTAATCGACCTAATTCAATATAATCTTCTGGATACAATAAATGCCCCCAATCTTCAATTCCTTGATCAAATCCAGCACTAGCAACAAAAATGTCTATATTTTCTAAATTTTGCATATAATTTTTAACTTCATTTATGTATCCAGTTCGACCACTAGAATAGGGATTTAGAATTTTTACTCTGAAATCATCATTTCTATTTTTTAAGATATTGATGTTACCATCGCCAGTATGAAGATCGAAATCTAATACAAATGCTGATTTTATTTTACTCTCCGAATATAGCTTTAATAAACTTATGCTAATATTATTAAAATAACAAAAACCCCAACATGAATCTGCTGAAGCATGATGACCAGGGGGTCTTATAACAGCAAAAGTTGGATTTCCTTTATATCCTTCTTCTGCTGCTAATATTGCTCCACCTGCTGCTAGAGATGCTAATTCAAATAATAGATCATTTCTTTTTATACTTTGAACGTGCCTAGGAGTGTGAGCCCTTAAGAGATCTTCCTCAGTTGCCGGTTTGGGTTTAATTATTACATACTCTTGATTTTTTGAAATTTTGCTCATGATTCCATCTAATCTACCTGGAGAAGCAGCAGGGTCCCATGCATACTCAGAATTATAATATTTTTCATGAAAAACGATTTTCATAATTTTTTCATCTTTAATTAATTACATTTAAAAAAGCATATGATGAATATTATTTTAACTATTTTCTTAAATTTAGAAAGCATCTTAGAAAGAAAAGAATGACGGATAAAGAATCAGAGATATATCG
>JBHLNY010000278.1:0-4374 GCA_048941065.1 Promethearchaeota archaeon | reverse complement strand
TATACCTAATTGATACAGAAATCATAATGGACTATTATTATGATAAATATTTTGGAATGTCAGGGGAAAGTTTTTGGAGGAATTACGACCCTGGTTTTGCCATTATTGCCCCATTTTTAAGCGGGAGTTTAACCATTACTGGTGTAGCAGTATTTAAATATGTTTCAAAAAGAGAAGACGTGATTCCCTTCAAAGAAAAAATACTCCCTATAGGTGAACCCTCAATAACTGAAGAACCTAAAGGTTTCCATTTTTGCCCTGAATGTGGTGCGAAAATTATGTATAGAAAAAGTAAATTCTGTACTAATTGTGGATATGAATTTATTAATGTATAGAGAGAAAGTTAACCTAGTTTGGTATTGACAAATTCCTTTTTTCATTTTTATATTTCTTTACTTATCTAAAATACAAGCTTTATATATAATTAAAGAGAATATTTCTTTGTTAGAAACCTACAAAAAATTCAAATTTGAATACTTTAAAAAAGTGAAAATTATAAAATGACTGATTTTAAAGATTATATTTGGGTATTTCCATTAGTAGGGGGTATTTTAATTATTTTAGGACTTCTCACTCCTGTGGCATACGTAAGAGTATCGAATGTCGGTGAATATTATTGGTTATGGGGATTATTTTTTGCACATGTCGGTAGTTCTACTCATACTGAATGGATCTTTGAAATGGAACCTCAAGAGCTCTCACCTGCTATTTTTCTTTACTTCCTTATAAATTTCGTAATTTTTTTAATCCTTGCTATTGGAATTATTAAATCAGCAAATAATGCCAGGAAAGAGAAAGAGACTCAGCAATTTGAGAAGTCATGGTTAACACAGGGAATTGCGTTTATTATTTTAGCAGTTTTGTTTATAATTCTTACAGAAATAATAATGTATGCTTATTATGATAAAATAGGTTATCCCGGTACGAGTTTTTGGGAAAATTGGGATCCTGGTTTTGCCATTATTGCACCATTTCTAAGTGGAGGTTTAATTATTGCTGGCGTAGTTATTAGTAAATATGTACCAAAGCGAGAAGGAGTGACCCCCATTAAAGAAAAAGCACTCCCTAAAACTGAAGTCTCGACAATTGAAGTAGCTAAAACTTTAAGTTTCTGTCCTGAATGTGGTCAAAAAATTAGGTATAGTGAAAGTAAATTCTGCACCAGTTGCGGATTCGAATTTCCCAATCATTAGTTATAGAGTTAGTGTTTAAATAAATTTAATATTTTCATTTTTTTATATCTCTTTATGCCAAATATGTAAATTTTATAAATAGTAGAGATGATTATATCTTAATTAGAAATCTATCTAATTTACAATAAATCCAAAGATTACAGAATAAGTGAGGAACATAAAATGGCGGAAGCTAAAGATTATATTTATTTATGTCCAATTATTGGAGCTGTTTTAGGAATAATTACGTTTCTAGCTCCTGTAATTGTATGGAATTGGGGTGCATATGGTTATAGTATTGATTGGTATTATTGGATTTGGGGTTATGTAAGTGTAACAGTTTCAAGTGTTTATTATGGTTCAGTAGGAGATTCAGGGATAACAAATAATAATTCATTACTAACAGTTTCAATTATGTGTACTATAATTATAGCAGCCGGTATAGCAACTCTTATTATAGGGGGTATTCAAGGGAAGAGAAATACTCAATATGATAGAAAATTCGAGGTATTATCTTCTATAGGTGGAATTTTACTCCTAGTAGGAGCGATTACATTTTTACTAGGTACCGATTGGCCTACTACAGATGAAATAAGCGCAATAACCGGTTATGGAGTTTGGGATTGGTTTGAAGCTAGCTTTGGAATTATATCTCCATTTATTGGTGCTGCTATAGCTCTTATTGGAGTACCTGCATATCAC
This sequence comes from Promethearchaeota archaeon, assembly GCA_048941065.1. GTDB lineage: Archaea > Asgardarchaeota > Lokiarchaeia > Sigyniarchaeales > SOKP01 > Loki-b32. The sequence goes on along the minus strand of JBHLNY010000278.1, from coordinate 2,500 downwards.
TATCTTTTTACTCGAGAAATTGAAATTGTTCCATCTAAGGCAGAAGTTCGTGAAAGAGAATTCCCAAAAACTGAAGAAATAGCGAAAGTTAAATTTTGTCCAGAATGCGGGCAAAAAGTTGAACAAGAGGGTATAACATTTTGTCCAAGTTGTGGTTTTAAATTTTAACTTACTTTTTTTTATTTTATTTATTTCTCAAATCTTACTTGAAACTTCAAGAGTAAATAAAAAACTTGATTTATGTTCATTTCGTATACTATAATGATCTAAATAGGGAAAAATGATCGTTTTTAGTGATCTATATTATTAATTTTCGATAATTACCAAAATCCAACATCTAATTATTGATTAACAACTAATATAATGATCATAATCAGTGATCCCTATAACTAATCCTTTACAATTAATAGAATTTGGATATTTTATTTTCATGATCTCCAACAGGTTCTGACTCATAAGGTGGGTTATTCGTCGATTCCCATATATGTCCCGCCGATATTTGATCATAAAAATGATCAGGTTTAAATATTCATGTCAACTATCATTAATTGAGGTGATATAAAAAATGGAAAATATGAACTTTGTAGTAAACGTGCAGAGTAAAGCGGACAAAAATTTCGAAAATATCAAGGAATCCATTAAAGGATTATACCAAATCCTTAAAATATCGTGTGATAATGAAACTTTTTGTAAAATGGGTTTGGATAATCTTGAAGCCCTCTATAAAAATTTATTAGAATTGTTGCTTAATGATTATGGCGCAAGGCAATTAATGAAAAAGTTAAAAAATTCAGATGAAGAATTTTTGACTATTGACCTTGAACAATAATTAAATAATTTTTCTGTTCTTATCTTTTTTGAAATTAGACTCAAACAAATTATTTAAGTATTTTACCTGTCTCTAAATACCATAAATATAAATCTAATTCAGCTAAATTTAAGTCTAATTCTTCTGCAATACTTTTTAAGATATTTTCTATTTCAAAATAGGCACTTTTTGTTAATGATTTTAACTTTCCAATTAATTCATATTGAGCCATGAGATCCAAAATGTGGAAATCTACAATTGCTAGATTTTTATAGCCTATATTTCTAAGAAAATGGCTTCCTTCTTTATATCCAATTCCTTTTATATTTTTAACGAGCCATTCTCTTAATTCAATCTCATCTTTATTTGATTTAATTATCTCATTTATAGTTTCCATTTTTCCTCTAGCTTCTACAATAAATTTAGAACGTACATTTGGAAATCTATAACCTAACTCTTTAAATTTCTCTGCTAATTGGGGTTGAGAAAGATTTAAGAATTCATTATTTATTTTTTCATGAATTTCAATGCATTTTTCAGCTCCACAATTAGCAGTCATTATACAAAAGCATAATTCTTTAAAAATGTCTTTAATAGAACTATGTTTTTTACTGTTAAAATCATTTATACGATTTTCTACTATTACCAGTACTTCGCTTTTTTTTAATTGTTCTACAGTTTCCAGTAATTTTTCCATTTTTTTTTTATTAATTAAACATGATATAAAATTGAAATTATTTATTAATAAAAGTTAGATAATAAAGTCGCTTTATTTAAGGCCACTTCTTAATCTTTGTGCATTTATGATATCTACATATCATATTAGAAAATAAAATAGCTGATTAATCTAATACCTAAAAATTACATAAATTTTACACACAAATATTAATTTATTGAAATCGGATATTAAAGCCGCGAAGAAACAGAAATGTACGGATTAGCATAACATAACAGAATAAAAAGAAAATGCCTTAAAAATAAATCCTAAATTTAAATAATTTAATAGTTAAGAGTAATTAAAACAAGATGAAAACACTAAACTCTAATGGAGAATACGAGTTAGAATTTTATTCTAGGATTTTTGATTATTTTCAAAAAGGTAATTTTGATTATAGGAAAACAGAAATTTGGAGAAGCAAAACATTAATTGAATTGATGGAAATACTTAAACGTACAAAGAATAGAGTTTTTGTTGCGAACGCGATTATCTTATTGATTTCTTTGTTTGAAGATAATCCTCCTGATATCTATAATAATCTTGGAGATGATGTTAATCAAATATCCAAAGAAGAAAGAGAAATTTTAAAAGCAGAATTAAAAAATGAATTTTTACCGAACTAATTTTTAGAAACAAGTTCAATTTTCGTCCTATTTATTTAATTTTAACAGCAATAAATTTGGTTTTTGCTTTCACAATTATTTAAATTTGGGTATTTTTTTTCTTATTACATTAGAATATATTATCATTTGTTAGTAAATAGGGATTAGCTTGACAAAATTATTTAATATCAAATTAAAAAAAAAGAGTATTTCGGCGACAATCATTATTTCCATATTTGTTCTATCTATAACAACAGATATTAATTTATTTAGCAAATTAACTATTAAGTATGATAATGATAATGCTATAAATATAGATTCAAATTTAAAAAATGCGGATCCTAATCCATATTTATTCAAAGGTAGTGAACT
>JBHLNY010000031.1:0-18576 GCA_048941065.1 Promethearchaeota archaeon | reverse complement strand
GAACATTGATCTCTAATATTTGCCATTTGAAATAAATACCTATTTAATCCTGCTTCTCTAATAGTCTCTTGAAATAAGGGTTCATGGGTTCTAGGAGTACATGATGCAACAATAACTCGATTGAGATAAAATTCCTTTACCTTATCTTTTATTATCGTCTGAGTATCTGCTGAGCAAGTATATAGATTACGATCTGCCATAACTACATTTGGGAGTGTGGAGGCATATTTTGTCACTTCTGGAACATCTACAAATCCTCCAATATTAATACCACAATGACAGATAAATACACCAATTCTGGGTGGTTGTCCATTTACATAAATTTCAGGAGGTAGAGTCTTTTCAGTTATTAAAGTTCCTTTTTTTTCATATAAGAGTTGATTAACACAACCTGCAGCCGCGCTAGCCTGTGTTACAGTATCCGGGATATCTTTTGGTGATGAAAAGGCTCCACAGGCAAAAATCCCCGGTCTGGATGTTTGGACGGGATTAAATTTATCAGTTTTAGCAAAACCAAATTCATTTAGTTCAATACCAAATTTTTTTGCGAGAAATTTATTATCATTAGGAGGATTTAACCCAACAGCAAGAACTACCATATGAAAATCTTCTTCCATCACTTTTCCATCTTCAGTTTCATACCTTATCCTTAAATCTTTAGTTTTTGGTACTTCCTTAATAGATGATATACGACTTCTTATATATTGAACTCCATATTCCTCTTGGGCTCTAATAATATATTTATCAAAGTCTTTTCCATATGCTCTCACATCCATGCTAAAGATCACCGGCTTTATTTGATGCATATGTTCATGGGCAATAACAGCTTCTTTTGCAGTATACATACAACAAACTGAAGAACAATATGGTTTTCCGTTTCCTGTATAATCACGAGACCCAATACATTGGATAAAAGCTACTTTTTCAGGAACATCACCATCTGAGGGGCGTAAAACCCGCCCTGCATAGGGACCACTAGCACTTAATATCCGTTCAAACTCTATGCTTGTTACTACATTTTTATACTTCCCATAGCCATATAAATTAGCTTCTGGTGGAATATATTCGTCAAAACCGGGGGATAAAATTATAGCTCCAACATTTATCTCAATCTCTTCATCTTCTCGATCATATTCCACTGCTTTAGCTTTACATACTCCTTGGCATATTCCACAACCAATACAATAATCCTTGTTGATAGCATAAACAAGGGGTACTGCTTGTGGATATTTAACTGAAGTTGCAGAATACTTAGCCAAACCTTCGTTAAATATATCAATTGCTTCAACAGGACATTCACGACCACAGACTCCGCAACCAGTACATTTATCTGGATTTATATATAAAGTGTTCTTTAAAATTTTTACAGTAAAATTCCCAGCATCTCCTGAAACATCTAAAATTTTACAATTAATATTTAAATCTATATTCTGATGACGTCCTGTCTCAACTAGTTTTGGGCTCACTATACACATAGCACAATCGTTTGTAGGGAATGTTTTATCAAGCTGTGCCATTACACCTCCAATACTGGTCGTAGACTCTATCAAGTAAACCTTATAACCGGAATCAGCTAAATCTAAAGAAGCCTGAGAGCCACCAATTCCAGCACCAACCACCATTACTGCTCCAACTTTTTCCATTCTTTTATCACCTCTATATTCTCATAAAAATAGGTGTATTTCCAATAATTTCCTGAAAATCTACTAGACTTCGACTTTTTAAAATTAACATATGTTCTAAAATTATACTTGGATCAAGGTTTAATTCAATACCTAAATCTTTTACTGATTTAGAATCTTCTTCTAAGGCTAATAATATTCTATGGCGTTCATATTCTTCCTTAATCGCTTGATCCATCAAAATTTCAAACTCCTCTGCAGGAACTTTCTCTCCATATACATTTTCTTCTTCTGTAATTTTTCTCTGCCTTCCTACTAAAGCTCTCATTCTATTACTACTCGCAGCTGCCCTAATTGCTCTTACTTTTCTTAATAGTTCTTGATCAGGGGTATCTCCACTTAAGGGGGAAGGACCAAGAGCTTTAATATCTTCAACAAATTTAGAAACTACTTCACCAAATCTAGCTCCTTCTGAGGCAGAAACCCAATCTAATCTAATTCTTTTATCTAGACCAACAAAACTTAAAAATTTCTTAGTCATATCAAATTTTCTAATAGCTTCATAATTACCTTCAAGATAATGACAATCCCCAATATGGCACCCCATTACATAAACACCATCAATTCCTAATTCTAGAGCTTGAATAACAAATCTAGGGTCAACTCGACCACTACACATAACTCTAATAACTCTCATATTTGGAGGATATTGGATTCTACTTACTCCTGCTAAATCAGCTCCTGCATAGGAACACCAATTACATAAAAAGCCTAATAATTTTGGTTCAAAACTCATTTTATTTTCCCCCAAACGCATATATTTCGGATAAAATCTGATCATCTGTGAAGTGTTTAATAACTATAGCATTATTAGTACAAGTTGCTCCACACACTCCGCAACCTTTGCATAATGCTTGAATAATCTCGATCTCATCATTTTCATTCTTTTTTATCGCATGGAACGGGCAAACTTTAATACATATTTCACAACCTGTACATAAACTTTTATTATATTCAGGTAAGCTTGATGTTGCCCCCTCTACTTCAATTGTCTCATGAGATAAGATTGTGCTGGCTCTAGATGCTGCTGCATAGCCTTGGGATATTGTTTCTGTTATATCAACAGGCCATTTGGCAGAACCACCAATATAAACGCCATCTGTTGCGAAATCGTTAGGTCGCAATTTTACATGTGCTTCTAAAAAGAAACCATTAGCTTCTAATGGAACTTTTAACAATTGAGCAAGTTTTTTATTATCACTATTTGCTACTAAGGGAGTTGACAATACTAGAAGGTCATAGGGGATAATCATTTCATCTCCAATATATTCATTAAAGACTTTAACTTGATTTTCCTCTACAATGGGCATTTTATCCTCATCATATTTCACAAATAGAACTCCTTGTTCCCTAGCTTTTCTATAATATTCTTCATAATCTGTGCCAGGTGTATATAAATCTCTAAATAAAATTGTTATATGGGTATCAGGATTTAATTCCTTTATTGTTACTGCGTTTTTCAAAGCAGTCATACAACAAACACTAGAGCAATAAGGTCTCTCATCATTACGAGCCCCTGCACATTGAATCATTACAACTTCTTGTACATCTAAATCTTTATTTTTTAATTTGGGTTCTAATTCATACTGAGTAATTCTTTTAACCCCATCATATCCAAATAATCCTTGAGGATTAAGAAGTGAAGAGCCTACAGCAACGATGATAGCTCCCACTTCTAATTTACGAATAGTACCATTTTGATCTATTTCAACTTCATAATTTCCTACAAATCCCTCAATATTTTTCACTCTTGATGATGTTATGACTTCTAAATTCTGAGCATTTTGAACATTATCAATCATTTTACCAACAAATTCAGTTGCTTCTATATTATAAGGGAACAATTTATGAAGTGAATTTAACCTTCCTCCTAATTTATCTTCCTTCTCAACTATATAGGTTTTAAAACCCTGTTTACTAAGGTTTAAACCAGCAATCATCCCAGCAATACCACCTCCAATTATTAAAGCAACAGGATTGATATTGACCATTATCATATCTAAAGGTTCAAGTTTTACTGCTTTTGCAGCTCCCATCTCTATTAAGTCCTTTGCTTTATCATAAGCCTCTTTAGGATATTTCATATGAACCCAGGTACACTGATCTCGAATATTAACAAAGTTAAATAAATAAGGATTCAAACCTGCTTCTGAAATGCATTCACGGAATAGTGGTTCATGTGTTCTAGGAGTACATGATGCAACTACAACTCTATTTAATTTATGTTCTTCTATAGCTTTTTTAATGGCAGCTAAACCCGTTTCTGAACATGTATATAAATTATCTTCAGTATAAGCTACATTTGGAAAATTACTAACCTCTTCCGCTAACTTCTTACAATCAATAACACCGCCTATATTTGAGCCACAATGACATACAAATATACCTACTCTGGCTTCTTCCCCATTCTTTTGTTCTGACATAATTGATTACCCTCCTCTAATTATTTCAGCAGCTTTAGCAGCAGCACCACTCGCTTCCGCAACAGATCGTGGGATGTCCATTGGTTCATGTACACAACCGCAAGTGAAAATACCATTCTTACTTGTTTCTACCGGTATAAAAGGTGTAGTTTTAATGAAATTGTAGTTATTTAATTCAATCCCTAGCACTTCCGCCAAATTTTTAATTCCTTGAGGCGGTACTATACATGTAGCCAATACAACCATATCAACTTTTAATTGTGTTATTTTTCCATTATCTAAATCTTCATATATTATAATAGGATTTTCCTTCTGATCTACAGTAATTTGAGCGATCTTACTTTTAATATATTTAATATTATATTCTGTTGCTCCTCTGCGTAGGAATGATTGAAAACCTTTACCTCCCGCTCTCATATCAATATAAAAAACATAAGATTCTAACTCATTATCATGTTCATAAGCAATCATTGCCTCTTTCGTTGTATACATACAGCAAATAGATGAACAATATTTTTCTACCCTATCTGAACGGGAACCTATACATTGCAGGAAAGCAATTTTTTTTGGTGTTTTACCATCAGAAAATCGTTTAATATGACCTTCTTGAGGTCCTGAAGCACACTCTAATCGTTCAAACTCTAACGCGCTAACTACATTTCTAAATTTCCCATATCCATAACTTTTTAATACATCTTTATCAATATCCTCAATTAAATTATATCCTGTTGCGACAATGATTGAACCGATATTTTCTAATTTGATAATTTGATCCTGTTGTTCAAAATCAATTGCTTCTCTTTCACATGTTTTTTCGCAAATTCTACAAGCATTTTTAGTGAACCATAAACACTTCTCCTTATCAATTGTCATAATCGCAGGAACACCTTGAAGATAATACATATAAATAGCCCTTCTTTTCCTTAATTCTCTATCAAATTCATCCTCTACCCTCATAGGGCATTTCTCAACACAAAGACCACAATTTATACAAGCATCTTCTTTAACATAACGGGCACGCTTAATAATTTCTACTAAAAAATTACCCATTGACCCTTCAACTTTTTGGACTTCAGAATAGGAATAGAGTGTAATATTTGGATGCCTATAACATTCTGATAATTTTGGTGCTAAAATACAAATTGAACAATCATTTGTAGGAAAAGTTTTATCTAATTGGGCCATTCTTCCACCTATACAAGGTTTTTTCTCAACCATATCTACATGAATACCCATATCAGCTAAATCCAAGGCTGCCTGAATACCAGCAATTCCTCCTCCTATAACTAAAGCACTTTTGGAAGTATTTTCCATAATAATCTCTTCAAATTTTTTAATTTTTTACTTCATAAAAATTATAATTAAAAGTGAACATTCTCAAATAACTCATTTGGTTTAATTCTATGAAAGTTTAATCCAATCTCTTCGAAAGAATATCCAAAAGCTAAAGCAATCAATTCTGAGAGGTAAAATATAGGTATATTATACTCAGTATTGTTTCTCTTATTAAGTTCTCTTTGATTAAATTCATACTGTTGATAACAGGCAGGACAAACCACAACAACACAATTAGCTCCAGCAGTTTGTATTGCTTTTAATTTATTATCAATCATTAAGAGAGACAAATCTTTATCAGATTTTTCAACAGGATTTCCACAACATTCCATTTTTAATTCATATTCTACTGATTCTGCTCCAATTGCTTCCACAATCTCATCAATTGTGATTGGTTCAAATGGGTCGTCCCAATCTATAATTTCTGAAGGTCTTAAATAATGACAACCATAATGGACAGCCACTTTAAAACCTTCAAGTGGTTTTTCCACATTTTCTTTTACTTTCTCAAGGTTTTCATAAAGAACCTCAGCAAAATGCTTAACACTCGTTTCACCTTCGTAAATTTTTCCTACTTTTTGTAAATATCTGTTAACCACTTTCTTAGTGCCAAGATCTTTGTTGATGAAATAATTAATTCCCTTTAAGGTCTCAACACACCCTGAACAAAATGATATGACTCCCCCATTATTTTTACATAAACTCAGATTTCTTGCTCCTAAAGCTAACCATGTTGTATGATCAATTTGTTCAATTCCAGTTGGATCAGGACAACAGCTAAATCCTTCTACATCATTTAGTTTAATTCCAAGTTTTTCAAATACCTTTCTGGATGATGCTTCTAAAAAAGGTAGTCTCGCCGGAATTACACAACCTAAAAATAAATCATAAGACATCTTTAATCAGCCTCCTTTTTTATAATATTTTGTTCAAAATTAGTTTCTCTTAAAAGAGTCTTTATCTCTTCAATTGGAGCTGTAATTATTATAGGAAGTCCTAACTTCTCTCTTCTTGAAAGCACCGCTTTTGAATAAGGAATAGCAATCCCATTTTCTAATACTGCTTGACCTTGTGCATAAAATGCTTCAGGATACTTTCCCTCCTCGAAACACTTGTTCTTTATCAGGGTAAAAATCTCTGTTAATTCCACTTTTTGAGGGCATAACTCTACACATTTTTGACATGTTGAACATAACCACGGATTTGGATCTTGAACTCCGACTAATTTATCTTGAAGACCTAAAATAGCCTCTTCAATTATTTTCCTTGGATTATACTCTCCATTTGTTAATAGAGCAACAGGACATCCTCCTGAGCATGTTGAACATTGATAACAATAGCTCAAAGAAGCATTATGCTTAATAACTTGATTCCTAAAATCGAAATTTACGACACTCATGTCAATGTACACTAATAATTCTTCTATTTTATTCTACTTTAATATTTTAAATTTATTAAATTTTTTATATAATTCAGAAAAGAAATGTTTACAAATATGGTATATATTATCACAATCTCCTTTAAAAATTTAGGAACTGCTAAAAATATAAATAATTCAAGTACCAAATCCTAAAAAAATATAATTTTTTTTTAATTATTCGAATTGCTTTTGTAGGTCGATATAAATTGGAATCTCCTTCTTTTTCTTCTTAATAACAACTTTTAATAGCCCCCCTTCTATTGTAGTAGATATTGGTTTTATAGGCTCTAAATCCTTTACACCTTGTTTAGGTTTTGATTTAGAAGTTAAACATGTATGGGCTTCGTCATATAAAATACACTTCGAGCAACAAAACCCAACAGGCATATATCCTACGATAGAGCACTGATCAAAGGCGTCGCAATTACAATTATTACACATCTTTTTTTTCCTCACTCTTTTTATAATTTTTTAATTGTGATATTAAAATCATAATTTATTTACTAATATTATAATTAGATAATTTTATATTTAAATATGATCATTTTCGTGGAATTCCTACATAAAAATTTTAGAAACAAATAATAATATCCGTCTTCTATCTTATAAATGATCATTATGCAAATTTATTATATTTAGAGTAAGTTTAATGATCTAGAACACCCACTTTCATGAAAAAATAATCATCAAAGTATCAAAATCTGCAAATTCACAAATCCAAATCGAGGTATATTACATTTTCGATAAACATATGATCAATATGAATAATTGTTTTCGAAAATCAAAAAATAATTGGATTATTTTAATAAAATTAACAATAATTAAAGATTTTGAAAATCAAAATTATTCATTTTTACATCATGCTAAATATCAAGTTAGAGATGATCAAAGTTGATCATAAAGCAAAATATAACCTTATCACAATAATAATTTTAAGAGTTAATCATTTCAAAAAAGGAATTAATTCCGTTATTCTCAAATTTCTTCCTAAATTTTATCTCTAGTTAAAGATTAAAAAATTAATTCAATAATTAAGGGTTAGTTAAAATTTATGGATTCAAGTATTTTTTTAGGGAGAAAGACATAATTTAATATATTATTTATCACAATTTATAACTAAGTTACTAGAATTCAACAAAAATTGTTTAAAAATTGTCTAAAAAATTAGATTTACTTGATCAAAAAATTTTAGAGGAATTAAAGAAGAATAGTAGAATTTCATTCAATGACATCAGTAAAAAGATAGATAAAACAGAGGCAACTGTAAGAAGACGTGTTAAAAAACTTCTTGATGATGATGTCATAAAACGTTTTACTATTGAATACACTATAGATACAAAGCCAAAAGTAAGTGCTACTGTAAAAATAATACCTGATTTTAAAAATATTAAGGAAATATTGAGAGAATTAACTAATGTTGATGAAATTTCCAATATTTGGAGATTATCGGGTGATTGTGGGTTATTATTAAAAGTAGATATTCCATCAATTGAAGAGTTTAATCCACTTATTGAAGAAAAAATTTCACAAATTCAAGGAATTAAGATTATAGAAACCTGTTTTATAACTGATATTATTAAATAAAGTTGAATATTACTTTTTAAAAATTTATTATATATTTAGTTTAAATAAGATTAATTATGAATAGATATTTTACAAGTTGTTGTAGATTTATACGGTGTAATAATAGTGGGAAAAATAAAATTTAAATTATGTCTCTTTGGTGATGGTGGGGTCGGTAAGACAACATTAACAAATAGATTTCTTACTCGAGTATTCAATGAGGATTTAAAGATGACAATTGGGGCAGATTTCAGTGTTAAAGAATTAAAAGTTGAAGGAAAAACTATTGTTCTTCGTATATGGGATTTTGCTGGAGAAGATCGCTTTAGAGTCCTTTTACCTAGTTTTGCAAAGGGAGCTGATGGAGGTATTTTTATGTTTGATATAACAAGATCTACAAGTATGAAAAATATAGATGATTGGCTCTCTTTTTTCCAACAAGGAGCATCGAAGAAGCAAATTAACATACCAATTATTATGGTTGGAGGTAAATTGGATCTAGATGAAAAACGCTCTGTAACTGCTGATGATGCTATTGAAGTATCGAAATCTCACAACCTCCATGGTTATATTGAATGTTCATCCAAAAATGGTGATAATGTTGACGAAGTTTTTGAATTTATCACACGTAAAATGATGGAAAATGCGGATCTAATATAGAAATGAGAGAAATATTACTCTTAAAATCAAGAAGAACTTGAAAATCTATTTATTAGTATCCTAAAAATAGCAAAAATAATAATATATTTCTCTATGTTCTCTTAATTACTTTAACTAATCCTTTACTTCTGAGCTTTTCCATCATTTTTTCTACTTCGCTTATACTTTTTTGAGCAATCTCAGCGACAGTTTCTATTGTATTCATGCCATCACATATTTTTAAAACTTTAAATTCATCTTTAGTTATCATCCCTAACTGTACACTCATAGGAGGTATATCTTTAACAACAACAGGTATCCTCACTTCCCCTCCTGCTTGTACTGCAGCTCCAATTTCCTCTGTGCTCGGAGATTCTCCGAAAAAAGATTTAACTCCTGTTATATCATAATTATCATTAATATAGACATAAATAGTATGCTCTTGTCCAGATAAATCATCTGGATCTTCAGAGTCCGGATATTGGTTTTGATGTTTATATTCTTTTGTATAAATTCCCATTTGAAGTCCATTAATAATTTCTTTCTTATCAAGCCTTAAAGCAACCATATCCTCGCATATATCACACCATGCCCATGCTTCGATCAAAGAAAAGTATTTTTTAACTTTGTTTTCTGGCATTGCTTTTCACCTTTTACAGCAATTAAATCGATATTTTTAAAAGATAATTTTAAGTTTTATATGTAAATTATGTTGTTTTTCAATTTAAACTTTAATTAAATACGTGTAATTAAATCATTTACTTACAATAAATGGGGAGGTTTTTTTAAAAAAATTTATAGTCTAATTAGTCTAAAATTAGGTTTTAAAACCATAAACAATTAAAGTTATAAGTAATTTTCTTAACCATTATATTTCACTAGGTTTAAAATAAATTACTATGTCGAGTTATAAGAAGAATACCTGTTCTGGATGTGGAAGACCAATTGCTCCATTCGAAGCAGCAGTACACTTTCCATGTCCAGAGTGTGGAGATGTTACAATTTGGAGATGTGAACGCTGTAGAGAGATGGGAAAAACCTACAGATGTTTGAAATGCGAATTTGAGGGACCCTGAAAATTTTCATAAAAAATTTTAAGTGGTTAAGATGGGAGATTTTATTGCTTTAATAGATGTTATACCAGAAGATATGGATGTAGATTTTGAGGTATTAATTGAGAAATTAAAAGGAGTTATACCAGATACATGTCTAATTGAGACCTATGAAATTTTACCTGTTGCTTTCGGTCTCAAAAAAGCAAGAGTTCGAGTCAGATATCCAGAAGAATGGGGTGGCACGGATAAAATTGAAGAATTATTCGGACAAATTGAAGGATTGCAAGGCATTGAGGGTATTGCTTTTTCAAAAGCATAATCAATTTATTGGATTTCTTATTTTTAAGGATTAAATTTTTAACCAAATTATCTATGTTCTTCAAAATCTTTAATTTTTTTTAGATCTGAATTGAATCTATTACTCTCATTTTTATCAATCTGATTATCTAGCTCGTTGTTTTGTTTAGTTGAGTAATATTTTAACCAATTTTTCTTGTCTTTGTTGATGAGATCTTGAATTAAAGGAATTGAATTGAAATATGAATTATTTTTGTAATGTTCCTTAAAATTTTCAACAATATCATGAGCTTGACTAACATTTTCAGAATTAAGTAATATATCGTATATTTTATTAATCATTTTTCCAGCTACTTCAATTTCGGTCACAAAATAGTCCTTTTGAACTTTTTCAGCTACTTTTCTTAAAAATCTTTCTTGCTCTTCTATAGGATATTCAATACCCATCTTTATTGCTTTTCTAATAATTTTTTCAGCATAATTTACTGCTTTATCATAGTCGTTCTTTAATAAACAGCTTTCAGCTAAGAATTTTAAATCATTAATTTCTGAGATTATATCTAATTGAGGATTTTTATGAGATCTCTCAAATATTTCTTGTTCAAATTGGTCATCCTTTATTGTTCGTTCACTTTTCTTCTTTTTTGGCATCTTTTTATTATATTTTCTCCTATATTATTAAACTTAAACGTTAGAATATCTGAGTTACTCTTGATATTCTAATTAAAATGCTACTATTTATATTTTAATTTTTAAAATAGGTAAAGTAAGAACCTGAAATTTAATCTTCTATTAATTTTTAAGTTAATCTTTTAAACAACTTATCTAATTCTTTATATGAGATAAATCTTAAAGTAGGCCTTCCATGGGCACAATGGTAAGAATCCTTACAATCTGCTAATTCAATTATAAGCTTTCTAATCCCTTCTAAAGAAAGATCATCTCCTCCACGAATACTTTTATGACAGGCTAAATAATTGATAATCTCTTCTTTAACCTCTGAAAAGCTTTTTTCTTTTCCTATTTCTGTTATATCTGCAATTATATCTTTCATAACATTAATATTCGGAAGTTTTTCCATTATTATGGGAATCTCTCGAAGAATGAAGGTATTTCCGCCAAATAAGTCAAAATTGAAACCTATTCTTTTAATTTCATTTAGATTTTCCTCTAAAAAAAATTTCTCACTTGGTGAAACTTCTATTTTTAATGGATTAATAAGCATTTGTCTTGAGCTTTTTGAGGATTCATAGGATTTCAATAGCTTCTCTTTTTTTATTCTTTCAGAAGCAGCATGTTGATCTAAGATGTACAAACCGGGTTCATCATTTTCATTAAACCCTTCTAATACAACATATGTTTTGTTACTTAATTGCCCCGTAGAAGAAATAAGATGGAGTTTAGGAAAATCTTTTTTAATAATTATTTTTTCTCTTAGAAATGTTTCAGGAATTGATTCTCCTTGATTTTTGCTTTTTGATAAATGATCTGTAATTTGTAATTGTACTGACTCTCCAATAACACTATCTTCAACCTTATATTTTGTATCAACTTCTTGATTTTCTATTTGCTCTTTTTCCATTTTTGGTACAAAATCCGTCATTTCGGTAGAAATATATTTCTCCTCTTTTTCTATAAATCTTTCCTCTACAAAACTTCGAATAATATTATAAACTTTGTTGTAGACATATTGTTCTCTTTCAAATCTAACATAAAGCTTTTTAGGATGAACATTAAAGTCAATAGTAGATGGACTCAAATCTAAAAAGAGTACAAAGAAGGGATATTTATTAATCATTAATGTACCTTTATATGCTTCATTTATTGCTCTAAACAAAACATCACTTATAATATATCTACGATTAAGGTATAAACTAGATAAGCTTCTATTTTTCTTAGAGATTTGAGGATGACCAATTAATCCAAATATTTTAAATAATTCACCTTCCCCAGAATATTCAATTTCTTCCATATATCTTGCAATTTGCTTTCCATAAATATGAAACACGGTAGTTTTTAAATTATCAGATGCCGGGCAATTAAGAATGGATAAATCATTGTGTTGATAAATAAAGTGAAGATCTGGGTATGCTAACGAATATCTTTGGATAATATCTGTAATATGCCCTAATTCTGTTGAATCTTTTTTAAGAAACTTTTGCCTTGCTGGAATGTTATAAAACAAATTTTTAACCTTAATATTAGTACCAATCGGAGATGATATTTCCCTCTTTGCTATAGTTTTTCCTCCTTCGATAATTAATTGTATCCCTTTTTCACATGATTTCATTCTTGAAATTATTTCAACTTGACTTACTGCTGCTATGCTAGCTAATGCTTCTCCTCTAAATCCTAAGGTTGATAGATCATCTAAATCAATAATACTCCTAATCTTACTACTGGTATGCCGTTTAAATGCAAATTCTATCTCGTCAGGAGGAATGCCCATACCATTATCTATAACCTGAACCAATGATTTTCCTGCTTGTTTAGCAATAATCCTTATTTCCTTAGCTCCTGCATCAATACTATTTTCAATTAACTCTTTTACAACATTAGCGGGGCGCTCAACGACCTCACCTGCTGCGATTTTATCAGCATTTAAAATCTTTTTAATTTTTCTTTGCTGCAATGTTAAGACCAAAATATTTAGGTTTTTTTCAATAATTTTATAAACTTAATATATTTCCCATGACAATCAAATTTAAAATAATACACTATTAAAGTTTAATTAATCTATAATTTGATGTTTTATAAGTGAAAAAAAAAAGAATTATAATGTCATTTCCCCTTAATCATCATACTTTAATTTTAAAAGAGAAATGAAAGTAATTCTTTTAAATTTCCTTTAATACTTAAAATTATTCCAACTAAAAATATTAAATAATAATTGCCATAATATTATGATTAATGAAGAAAAGACACCACTTCATAACTATTTCATAATAATTTTGGGGATAATTACCCTTTTTCTTATTTTTCTAAGAATAATATTATTATTCTATGACATTTCTCCTTGGATTAAAGAAACAAGAGATATAGATTTCAAAATTCTTTTAGAGGGGATGGATAATGGATTAATTAACTTTTATGAAGATGTAGAGATATCAGATTGGCCTCCTTATTATCTCTATTTTTGGTATTTCCTCTTTTTCCCTATATATATATTGCCTTATATTCTCGGTGTTTTTGTATGGGATTTTTTACGATTAACCTTATCTATAGCAATTATAAATGATTCCTCTAAAGTGTTTAAGAATAAGAGGGATTTGTTAATATTTTACATTTTAGGAACTGTGGGTTATAGTATAGATGCCTATTATAATAATGTTAATTTCTTAATAGCTTTTTTATTATTTTATTCATATATTTATATAGAAGCAGATAAAAAATGGATTGCAGGAATATTGTTTACACTTGCCACATTTAAGATAACAGCAATATTGTTTCTTCCGGTTTTGATTCTAGTAAGAAAAATAAAATGGAAAGATCTTATATATTTCTTGATTCCATTTTTTATAATTTTTGTTCCCTATATGATTTTTCCTGATTACCTCTTTCAAATGATTAGTAATTGGGGGTATAGTGATGCTGAGATAAAAGGAATTTTATTTTTCGATTCAATTCTATGGAAAGCTTTACAGCCTTCCCATTTAATGTTCATTGGATTATTATTAATAATATTTTTAGAGAATATAGAGAATGAAAAGAATAAAAACTTGTATCGGATTATACTTGTCTTAGTTGTTACTGTATATTATGTTTATCTAACCATTATAGTCTTTATAATTCCAGTTATTCTTGCTTAGTTAAGTTTTTCTATTATTTTTTTTAGTTCTATTAATTGGTCCATTACTTTTTCAGGAGTATCTGATTTTAGAAAAGCCTCCTTAATAGAATTAAGTAAATGGGAAATCTCTTCCTTTTTGCTTATTGGTTCAAATAAACTTGTCTGTACATATCTCTTTTTTGAACTTTTTTTTTGAGAAATTTTAGCCTTATTATCTTCAATTTTTACTTCTAACTCTTTAATTTCACTTTTTTTTCCATTTAAATCCTTTTCTATTTGACTTAGTTCTTCATTACGTTTATTTAACATTTCCCTAATAGAAATTAATTCAACATTCAATTTGTCAAGTTCAATTTTTTTTCCATTTATAATTTTGTCGTAAAAGATTCCTGACGAGGCGATGTTCCCCTCTTTTTTAATTGTTGTCTTAAAGGGGTCTTCTTTTTCTATTTGCTCAAGAATTTCAAAAGCTCTTATAATCACATCATCAGGTATTCCGGCTAACTTCGCAACATGAACACCGTAGGATTTATCAGTGCTTCCAGGTTTTAATGTTCTAACAAAATTTATAGTTCCGTCATCGTTTTCAATAATATCCAAATGATAATTTCTAACACCAGGCAAATCTATCTCTGTCAATTGATGGTAGTGAGTACTAAACAAAGTTCTAATTTTCATTTCATTTAATTTTTCAAGAGTAGCCATTGCTATACTCTGACCATCACTGGTGCTTGTTCCTCTTCCTAATTCATCTATTATTATAAGACTTTTTGGTGAAGCATAATTTAAAATTTTAGCCGTTTCAGTCATTTCAATCATGAAAGTACTCAATTTTCTTGCTAGATCATCTGAAGCTCCTATTCGTGTAAAAATTTGATCGATAATCCCAATTGTGGCAGATTTTGCTGGAACAAAACATCCCATTTGTGCAATTATACATATTAATGCTACTTGCCTAAGATATGTACTTTTACCAGCCATATTAGGACCAGTAATAATTAATAATTGGTCATTTTCGTTATCTAAATAACAATCATTAGGAATAAATTGTTCATCCAAGTTTAATTGTTCAACTACGGGATGCCTACCATCTTTAATTATGATTTTATATTCATTATTAATAATAGGACGACAATAATTATATTGTTCTGCTATTTCAGCAAAACATGCTAAAACATCGATGATAGCGATATTTTTTGCAGTTTCAAGGATATTTTTCGTTTCTTTTTCAACCCTTTCACGAATAGAATTAAAAATCTCATACTCTAAATCGTTGATTTTTTCTTCGGCATCAATAATTTTCGCTTCTAGTTCTTTTAATTTTTTGGTGGTATATCTTTTAGCATTCTTAAGAGTTGCTCTTTCAATATATTCATCAGGAATATTTCTGATATTTTTAAGGGTTCTTAATGTTATTTCGATATAATAACCAAGGATATTATTATAACCTATTTTCAATCCAGTAGTTAAATTCCATCTTCTTTTTTGCTCTTGTTCGTATTCTAATACATATTTCTTCCCATTATGAATTAAGTCTCTAAGCTCATTTACATTATCATTAAAACCATCTTTAATAATATTCCCTTCTCTAATTGTAATTGGTGGGTTTTCTTTGATTGAACTTTCTATTAAATTTTTTATCTTATTGAAAGATCTAATTTTTTCAATAAATTTAGAGATTTCAGGAATATCTGCTTTTTCTAATAAATCTTTTATTTTTGGAATTTTTTCTAAGGAATTCCTGATATTTATCAAATCTCGGGCATTAGTACGCCCAGTATAATTGATTCTATTAATAAATCTTTCAAGATCACCCACGATCTTTAATTCTTCCCTTAGATCCGATCTTAAGAAAATATCATCTTTAAATTTTTGAACAATATTATATCTGTGATTAATTTCTTCTATATCAGTTAGAGGTTGGAGAATATACTTTTTTAATAACCGTGATCCCATTGGAGTGTGAGTTTTATTAAAAACAGAATAAAGAGTAGCATCTTTTCCTTTTTCCCAAAGAGAATTAATTAACTCTAAATTTCTTTGGGTAATGTAATCTAAATGCAAAACATTTTCTTCTTGAATAACGTTAATCTTAAAAATCTCTGGTATAATATCTCTTTGGGTTTCTTTTAAAAAAGCTATAAGACCTCCAGCGGCTTGAATTGCCATTTCCTTATTTTCTAATCCAAAGCTTTCCAAATTTGAAATTTTAAAATGGCGAGTAAGTAAAGTATATGCCTCATCATAATAAAAAACATGCTCCTCATATGTTTTTATTAATGCTTCTGTTAGATCTGTTAATAATATGAAAAGCTTTTCATCCTTTTTCAATTCTGGAGGTACTATTAATTCTACTGGATCAAACTGAGAGAAAATACTTAGCAGTTTTTCTTGTGGATCTCTTTCTTTTGTTGAAAATTCAGTTGCGACAAACTCACCAGTAGAAATATCAGTAAATGCAACGCCAAAACCTTTTCTTTCTTTCACCATCGAAGCTATATAATTATTCTCATTGGCTTTTAATAAATCAGGCTCCGTGATTGTGCCAGGTGATAATATCCGAGTTACACCTCTTTTAACAATTCTCCCTTTCACTGTAGCTGGATCTTCCAATTGATCCACAATTACTACTGTTTGCCCTAGATTCATAAGATTGTTAAAATAATTGTGACAAGAATGATGTGGAACTCCCGCTAAAGGATAAGCATCATTTCCTATCTTTCTCTTCGTAAGAGTAATTCCTAAAAGTTTAGAAATTCTTTCTGCATCATCATAAAAGAATTCATAAAAATCACCCATTCGATAAGCTATAAGATGTTCTGGATATTTTTTTTTCACAGAATACCAATGTTTCATCATCGGAGTAAGATCCTTGAATTTAATATTTTCAAAAGGTTTTTTTTGAGCCATTATGCTATAAAATCATAATTTGGAATTAAATATTACAAGAGTATTAGTTTTTAATTGAAATTAATTCTATTTATTATAAATTTAATAATTTGAATTCCCTTTTTAAATCCAAGGGTGAATGACTTTAAGGAAATTATCGAGAATTTATTTATTTATTTTAAAAAAATCAAAGGTAGATTTATTTTAAATGTTTTTCAAGCCATACAAACATATCCTGGTATACTTGGGCTCTGCCCTTTTCATTCCATAATTCATGTAAAAAGCCAGGGTACTCCTTATAAGTCTTATCTTCACTCTTTACATTGTCAAAGAATTCTTTAGTTTTGTTTTTGTCAATGATTTTATCATTACCAGCTTGCATTATGAGTGTAGGACATATTAAATTTGATGCATTTTCCATGGCCCATTTTGAGTATTTATCAATTTCAGATGCTGATTTAACTGAAATTACTTCTGTTTTATTTTTATCAGCAATATGTTCTTTTAATATTTTTAAATCACTAGTTAATTGATTTTGATCTATTGTATTAGTTAGAATTTTATTTGGCGATAATTTTGCTATCGTTTTTGATACAGTTTTAATAACTTTTTTGCCAATTGATAGTTTCATATAAATTCCTAATAGTGGTGATGAAATAAGCACTCCTGGTAAACCGGGATGATTAATAGCAAAAATCAGGCTTACTAAACCTCCAAATGAATGTCCCATAAGAAAAATCTTTTTCTCTTTTGCCATTTCACGGACTAAATCCATAAAAAGGATTATATCTTTTTGGATATGATCCATACTATCAATATGTCCAGGAAAATCACTAACATTCCTCCAATGTCCTCTTAAATCAAATGAATAAATTGCATATCCTTTTTCTATGAAGTATTCTGCAGGAATTTTCATTCTATCTGAATGTGTACCCCATCCATGTATAGCTATTATATAAGCCTTAGTTTCTTCGGAATCTGGTAACCAGCATTGATAAAATAATTTTCTAGTTTCTCTTCCTTCAAAATATCCTGTTTCATTTCTCATAGATATCACTTTTTAAAATTTAATATCTTACGCAAAATCATAAATTTATGATAAATAATAAGATTTGATGTTTTATCATTATTAATAATAATAAAAATTTTATAGTCTAAATATGAAATTAAATTAAATATCATATTCACAGCAAAGTAAAGTTTTTAATTATTGCATAAAATTCATATTAAATAGTTTCACTTCTAAATATTATAGTTTTAAATACTAAGGTTTTTCTATGATTGAACAAGAGAATGTAGAGATTATTATTCATGGGAGAGGAGGGCAAGGTGCCGTTACTGCTTGTGAAATAATCGCTGAGGCAGCATATATGGGAGGAAATTTTATAGATGTTCATGCATATCCTTCTTTTGGGGCAGAAAGAAGAGGAGCGCCTGTTCAAGCATACGCTAAACTCTCTAGGACAGAGACAATATGGGATCG
>JBHLNY010000277.1:3647-4391 GCA_048941065.1 Promethearchaeota archaeon | reverse complement strand
ATTAAAATATGAGCCCAAAAAAGTTAATAATAATTATATACATTATGAAAAACCAATTGAATTTAATATTAAAATTATTAAAAAAACAAAACTAATTTTTATAAATTGAGATGTGAGAAAAGATTAATTAAATTAATTTGGGTCATTGTTTACTAAGAAATTTTAAAATAATACTAATAATTATGTCAAATGCTCATAATCCATGTGAAAAAATAGCAATAGTTAACAAGAATGATAATATTATAGCGATTGAACCCAGAGGTAACCATGCTAATGGCAAGTTACATAGAGAATCATCCGTTTTAATAATTAATCTGAATAATAAAATCCTAATCCAAAAACGAGCTAATAGTGAAAGATTAGATTATTCTGCTTCAGGACATTTCTCTTTTTTTGAAACTTATTTAGAAGGTGCATTAAGAGAAGTGGAAGAAGAATTGGGATTAAATATACCTAAATCAAAGTTCATTAAGATTAAAAAATTTAGAATAAATTATTCAGGTGAATATATAAATAATAGATTCATTACGCTTTATGAGGTTAAAGGAGAATATAGAATTAAAGATATGAAGATTGATCATTCAGAAGTAAAGTCAGTAAAATATTATTCTATTTCTAAACTTAAAAAACTTATAAAATTTAAACCTGAAATTTTTTCTCAGGGATTTATTGAATCAATTAGAATCTATTTTAATAAAAAAGGAATTTAATTATAACTAAAAGATTAGAACAATAAATAAAGAG
>JBHLNY010000277.1:0-3637 GCA_048941065.1 Promethearchaeota archaeon | reverse complement strand
AATAACCTTGTGCAAAACTTTTGTAAAATCTTTGCGGGTAATCTGTTTTGATATAAATAAATAAAGAGTTATGAAATAAAATCTAATTCAAAAAGACTAATGCAAAAATATTTAATAAAATCTGAATTAGATAATTCATATTATATAAAGATCCCTTATAATTAGATATTAATAATTGAATCGTGAAATTAAAAAGTGGATGATAAATTATATCAACAACTCAAAACTGCAGAAGAGAATAAAGCTTTACCAAGCGTGATTGCGTATAATAGGATTGATGGTCCAGGATCTAGCTTAGATTTACGTGAATTCCAGCAAGCATTTTGGTCAATGCCTAGAATTCCTGCTAATCCTAAAGCAAAGCCCTCTATGGAATGGTCAAGAACTCTTCCTCGGACTATTGGCATTACTATAAATACAGGAACTAAAATTGAAGCACACCCTTTCCACCCAGATAAAATAGGAATAAATTCTATAGATTATAATCATAATATTGAAGGAAAACCTGGATTAATTCCTCCATTAAAAGAGTATTGGCTACTTAAAATTATTGAATTATTTGGCATTGTAGGTGTTAAATTCACACTAAAAAATTTATTTGAATATACTCATTCATCTGGACTCGGAGGCTCCTCCACTGCCACAACAGGGGTATGTATCCTTGCAAATGAATTAGCAAATCGTCCAATGGATGAGATTCAATTGATATCTCTAGCCTCCCGAATAGAACAAGATCTAGGAGTGAGCTTGACCGGAACTCAAGAACAATCTAATGTAATTTTTGGAGGTGTAGTCGATTATATCTGGTTTCCGTGGGGTATCCCTGGGAGGGAGAGAACTGGGTATGGTGAATCAATTAGAACTGAATTGATACCACCTGAAGATTATGGTGAATTAGAATCCAGAATCGCTATTTTTCATACTGGAAAAACTCGATTAAGTGTTGATGTAAATTCTGTTTGGAGAGAAAAATTAAGTACGAGGGAAGGATATGCATTACATAAAAAAAAATTAGAAATAGCATATCAATTTCGTGAAGGATTAAGAACTCGAGATTGGACTCAAGTTTTCAATACAATTCGTGATTATCGCGACATTCGCATTACTTTATGTTCCGATTATATAAGAGGAGCAGAAGAAATTTCAAAAATTGCTGAGAACTATAATTCTATAGCTTTTCCTTTAGGAGCAGGTGGAGGGGGTGGTGTTTTCATTTTCTCACCAGATAAGGCTAATATTCAAGAGATTCAAAAAGAATTAAATAAAAAATATCAGGAAATTTTTTTTAAAATTAAATCAAGAGGACATGAATTATTTAATATTCCATTTGGTTAATTCTTATCATTTTTTGGGTTATATAAATTGATATCATCAATCAATATCTTCAAAATCTAATTAAATAATTAAATCCATATCCTTTTCTAATAATAAACTTTTTAATATATTAAAATTTAATAACTAATTAGTAATTTGAATAAGAAATCCATTTTTATATTATTAGAAAATAATAATTTATGATTTGAGTTGATAAAAATTAGTGAAGAAAAACCTGAACATGCAGGGCGATTAAAAATACTTAATTGGAATGTCGGTGGTGCAAAATATCTTGAGCTTGAAAAGGAAGAAGACAAAATTGAGTTTAAAAATGAGTTAAATAATTCTCTTAAACATCTTATTAAAACGGAAAAACCTCATGTAATAACACTTCAAGAAATCATTGAATATAAAAAGCCAACTGATACACAAAAAATAGATATAGTTAATCGTCCTAATGGTTATAAAATGCATAAATGTATTCTGATTAATAATGAACATCACTCACATGTAAGTAAATGGGATAATGTATCTATAAAAGGAAATTGGCCTGATAATTCTTATTTTAGTCAAGGAAATGCTATTTTATGGAGGGAAGATTTTAAAATTTTTCCTGTTTGGAGTTTACCTGATTTTATGACTAGTAATGAATATAAAGATTATATAAATGAAAACTGTAAAAAATTCATAGAGGAAGTTTTTCTTATGTCTGGTCTCTATTTTGGAGATCGTAATACAGAACCAAGAGCAGCATTAGTAGCACACTTTGTAGTTTATGAGGATCTTATTTCAAAACAACGACTAAAAAGACCATTAGATGTTTTTATTGTGAATCTTCATCTAACAACGATAACAAAAGAAAGAGAGGGAATTCCTGAAATCGATAATCAAGCATTAAAAATTCGGTTAAACCAAATTAATATTATTTTAAATGGAATTGTATCTCGATATAATAAATGGAGAAAGGATTATTATAAATTTCGAGGTACACCTCGAGATCCCAAACCTGGTGAAAACTTTAATCGGTATGCACCAATATGGATTTTAAGTGGTGATTTTAATTTTACACCAAAATCATTAGAATACGATACTATATTAAGATCTAATTTTATT
The DNA here is from genome assembly GCA_048941065.1 of Promethearchaeota archaeon. GTDB lineage: Archaea > Asgardarchaeota > Lokiarchaeia > Sigyniarchaeales > SOKP01 > Loki-b32. The sequence continues at coordinate 1,210 of JBHLNY010000277.1, read as the reverse complement.
GATGTAAATCCTCATAAAGGAAATGGCACAAAGGGAAAATGGAGTGAAAAAAAACCTACAATAACAGTTGATTATATTTTCGCGGGTCCAAAATATAATTCATTAGATCCTATCATAATTAAAGAAACAATAAAAGGAAATAAATTACCAATTACAGATTATACAATCTCAGACCATTATCCTTTATCAGCTAACATTGATTTAACTGCTACTGTGTCGATGCCTGACTTTGGGTAAGTTTTCTCATAATATTTCTTGATAATATTTTGAATAATCCTATATAGATAGGTGAAATCTCTCTAGCTTTTAGAATAAAGCACTACACAATAAATTCCCTGCATTATTAGATAAATTAGCAAAACCGGGTGTCAAAATTTATAAATAACAAATTTGAAATAAATATTAAAATTATTTTCTTATTTTATACCAATTATAGTGTATACTTTTTTTTCCTGTAAGTTTTATCTGTAAATACATAAATTTTATCTTGGCCGTTTCCAACAGCTATATTATCAAGTTTTAACTTAATTTTAATAATATTATTTATCTTTCCTCGAGGAGTTTTATTAACTACTTTTCCTTCGTATCTTATTGACTTGGCTTTCTGATGGATATATGTGTCTGTCTCTTTGCTCATTATGATTATATCATCGTTTTTAGTCAAATATCCATTATTTAATGAAATAGTAGCAGTTTGAGTTTTTTGATCATAATCTCCCACCTCCCCTATTTTGATGTATCTATAATGAGATAAATTCGCTGGTGATTTATGTTGATGACCATTTTCCGTCATTCTATTAAAATAAAAACCAGGAGTGAATCCACGATTATATACTTTTTTTAATTTAGTTACCCATTCTCCAACTTTCTTTTCCGTAAATATGCCATTATAATAAGCCTCTATTGCTTCTCGATATGTTTTGGTTACAATTTCCACATAATGAGGATGTCTCATTCGCCCTTCTATCTTAAAAGCATCAATATTTGCCTCTATTAACAATGGTATGTAAGCTATAGTACACAAATCTCTCGAATTCATAAATCTAACGCCATCATAAATATATTCTGTTCCTGATTCTTCGCGCACCCACCATTTTCTTCGACATGGTTGAATACATTTACCTCTATTTGCAGAATTTTTTTCAGTTCCACAAATATCTTGAGAAAAATAACATCTTCCACTAATTGAAGTACACATTGCACCATGAAT
>JBHLNY010000276.1:0-4425 GCA_048941065.1 Promethearchaeota archaeon | reverse complement strand
TACTGGCAATTTGAATAATAAATAGTATGTTGGATTTATAAGGAAATGAAGGATAAATGAAAACAGAACGTTCTATTGGAGCCGTGGTTTTTAAAGGTAAGGAATGCTTAGTTTTAAAATACGGGATGGGTCATTGGGGGTTAGTTAAAGGAAATATCGAGAAAGGTGAAAATAAAAATGAGACTATACTAAGGGAGTTGGAAGAAGAGACAGGGATAAAGGAAGCAGAGATAATAGATGATTTTGAAGAAGTTACAGAATATTATTATTCCTTCAAAGGAGAAAAGATACATAAAACAGTAATTTATCTTTTACTGAAAGTAAATACAAAAGAGGTAAAGTTAAGTTATGAACATGACGATTATAGGTGGCTCTCTTTTAATGAAGCAATTAACCAAGTCAATTTTGATAATGTAAAAAACATCATAAAAAAAGCTTGGGTTCATCTCGAAGAATATAAAAAACGATAAATTGAGATATATAAGAATTAATAAATAAATTGGATTGGTCAATTAAAACCATGAAATCTGAAAAAGATCATAAATTTTTGGTTTCTATAATCTCTTTCTTAAATGAAATGATTTGATTATTATAAATTGACAAATATTTTTCCAGAACATCTTTCTTGAGAATAAAGTAGACACTTCTTGAATTGGGGGGTAATTTTATGTTTTATTCCTAATGCGTTGAGCCAGCAACTTACCCGATATATGACTCCGCATTCATAGAGATCATTTATTCCGATACGTTTCATGCCCTCATGGGCAAAGCATTGATTCATTTCCCACTGAATGCAATTTTCTTCGGGGAATGAATGTATAAAATTCATGAAATCACCCTTTAAGACACTAAATGCATTATTCACGAATGTTTTTAGCTGCTCGAAAGTACGGATAGGTTCATGTTCCATTCCCATGGACTTTTTGATTCTTTGGACTTCGATACCAGAAAGATTTTTGATAGCCGCCTTATTTAGTTTATTAGCAACCTTAATGCCTAGTTCATTATAACAATTATAAAACCATGCCCCATCGTGTGTCATCCAAGATTTAACCAATAGTTCTTTTAATTGGTGTTTATCAAGCTGGTCAAATAAGGTCAATATGATCACTTCTCTTTTAAATTCATGTTTTTTCCCTTTTAAATCCATGTGTTTTTTTTATCATATTAATATGTAATTTTTATTCTTTCTTTTTCTTTTCCAAATATTCTAAGTATGCCCGTTCCTTTTCTTCATGGGTCTTAATAATTTCGTCTTTTTGAGCGAGCCAGTGAGGGCCATCCAATGAGTAATAAAACATTACAAGTGCGCCTAATATCAAAAAGATCGAGGGAATAAGAGCAAAACCCATCATGATTCCTAATTGAGCAGGAAAATCTTGAATAGTTTGATCTGGATCAAATGCAAAAAAGTCAATTATCACTAAAAAGAGCCAATTTGCTATGGAAATGGCTGGTTTAGTGATTAATGCGTTTATTCCAGAGTAGGTTGTTTCCCTCCGCTTTCCCGTTCTTATTTCATCATAATCCACGATATCAGCAACCACGACTTGATTTGTCAGCAGATAACCAGAGAATCCGATACCAATGATTATGAATCCAATAATCCCAAAATGAAATGTCCATCCGATAAAAAAAGTTAAAAGAAAACCTATACCCGTCAATAATATCGAGAAAATAAATGTCCTTTTCACTCCGTATTTTCTAACTAATTTATTAAATACCGTTAAAAATGCAAAAATCATAAGGAACACTAGTATCAATGGAACAGAATTCAGGAAACCAGGCAATCTTAGCATATAATCCGCATAATAATAAATTGCAGTGGTAAGTATTGTTTGGGCAATGGTAAATGAAAAGTTGGCAACCTCAAAAACCATAAATGGTTTATTCTTAAAAGTCTCTTTTATTCCCTGTATGACAGGAAGAGGATCTTCCAATTGTGTGTATTTATTTTCTTTCAGATAATAACTGCTTGTGAATATAATTGCAGCAGCAATAAAGCCAACAATAATCATCGCAATAAGAAAGATTTGGGGATCATTCGGTGCCTCACTTCCGGTTAATAAGAAAAGAGGTAGTAGAAAAGAAATTAAATATGAAGTTGAACTCAAAACTGTACTGTATATTAATAAATTAGTTCTTTCTTTTGCGGTGATAGCCATTTCAGCTGGTAAAGTGAAATTTATAAGGCCTAAAATTGTGAATAACGTATCAAAAATGAATAAAACGACAATAAAGTTGAAAAAGAGGACTATTTGGCTATTTAAATCCGCAAAGGGAATCCAACAAAAAATAAAAGCTATTCCATACAAAGGTGCTCCAAACCGGATATAAGGAATTCTTCTACCATACTTTTCTGATTTTGTGTGGTCTTCGATAAACCCAAATAAAGGGTCATTAAAGGCATTCCAAAATGAGAAAATGAGCCATGCGATTCCGATAAGGCTGGCGTCTAATCTTAATATTGTGTTATAGAAAAAAGTTATAGCTGAAAAAGCAATCTGGGATGGTAAACTAATACCTGCTCCAAGACCCCCATAAGCGATCTTCGATTTCAAGGGTAATTTTTCTTTAACCATGGGCTATATCCCCCATTGCATTAATAATTCAAAATAGTCTAAGATTATATATATTTGCTTTCAAATCCTTCATACTGCAGATCTTTAGAAATTACTATAAATTATAAATAATAGAAATAAATGAAAAGATTCTAAAAATAGAAATACAAATTGAAAATTATATGAATGAAGATTCCGCTTTAACCTTAAAGAAGGATTATGAAAAAGGAGAAAATATAAGTGTAAAAGAAGCACAGAAAAAGCTTGAACAATCAGAGCTAATAAGTAAACTTTTAGAAACTCCCAAACAGAACCCAGATACCTTCGTAGGCATACGGGCTTATGAATGGCGTCTATTGGAGCTCTCAGAAATACCATTTACGTATACATTAGAAAAAGTTCAGAGTTGGCTTGAATTCCTTGTAGATAAGTCTTATATTCACGAAGGTTTCTCTTTAGAAGGAACTATGGACAATTTACTTGCTTGTCACAATGCCTTGATTACTACAATCCTTTTAAAGATGGGTTATGATGATAAAAAAAAGATAGATGCCGGGATAGACTGGATCTTAAAGTACCAATCCATTGAAAGAGGTAAAGAATGTACTTGGCCTGGTTCAGATCTCTATACAAGGTTTGGAGGTTGTATGAAAAAAGTTCCTTGTTATTATGGAGTCATAAAGTCTATGATTGCTCTTACTGAATATAAGAAGCGATTTGGGGGTACTAATAAACTTGATAATAAACTTAATCAAGGATTAGAATATATCCTTCAACATAGGGTGTATAAGAAATTATCGTCAGATAAGCCAATCGAGAGTTCTATTATCTTAAATTTTTATCCTTATACCTATAGATCGAATATTATAGAAATCTTATCACTTCTTAGAGCAAATGGTTTGATTGAAGATGAGCGCTGTAAGGATGCGATTCAAATATTAAAAAAGAAACAACTACCTGACGGATTGTGGCAAGCGGATATATCTTACATGAAATCAGCTTGGATTGATTTTGATATACTTAAAAAACCAGGTCTATGGATAAGTTATATCATAAGTGGATTAGTAAAATAGAAAGGACAATAAAATAATTCCCAATAGTACACAAAATAAATTAAAAGATATTGAACTTGACGAGGAACTTCTTATTCAAGATATATATAAAAATCTAAGAAAAAAAATCTAGTTCTTAAACAATGTCTTATTAATATTATTTTAAAAAGAAAATAACTTCGAAAAACACATTATAGTATTATAAAGTGATTAACCTATGCAAGCAACAAAATTAGCTGAAAAAGTATATTGGATTGGCGCAAACGTCCACACAGAAGACTTATTTGAAGGTATTTGGCCAATACCTAATGGAGTAGCCCTTAATGCTTACGTTATTATAGGAGACAAAGTTGCTGTTATTGAACTTGTTAGAGAATGGGGAGGTGCTGCAATGACATTATTAGAAAATCTTAAATCACTTAATATCTCTTTAAAAGATATTGATTATATTGTACTTAATCACCTTGAACCAGATCATACTGGCTTTACATATATTTTACATTCCTTAGCACCAAAATCCCAAATAATAACTACTGAGAAAGGAGCAGCTTTAGTTGATGGATTTTATGGAATAAAAGAACATATTCAAATAGTAAAAACGGGAGATCAAATAGACTTAGGTCAAAATAAGAAGCTTGTTTTTACTGAAATCCCACACGTTCATTGGCCAGAAACGATGGTAACTTATGAACCAAATTCAAAGATATTATTTTCTGGTGATGCTTTTGGAGCATATGGAGTCCATCAAGGGAGTATTTTTGATGATGAGACCCCAGATGTAAACAAACCATATTGGGAAGAAGAAATGTTAA
>JBHLNY010000275.1:0-4455 GCA_048941065.1 Promethearchaeota archaeon | reverse complement strand
GCCCAATTATAGGTTTTAGCATTTGATCTTCTCGAATATCATCATTACTATAATATCTTGCGATTTTCATTTTTTAATTTCTGAGAAAGTTAATTATTTAGTAATGCTATTTAAATTAATTGCTTAGATAAAATATTTTTTATCTATGAGGATTTATTATTTTAATTAATTTTTGATTTTAGTATATTATAAAAAATATTACTATTTTCTACTTATTTTTATAAAAAGAATTAAAAACAACATATTAATAGAAAGAAAATGGAATCAAAATTATTAACAAAAGAAGAATTGGATAAAGTAAAATCTATTAAAATAGGTAAATGGGATATAATTTCTGAATATTCTCGTATTGATTGGCTTAGCAAAGGCCATAACGAAGTAGAGGCTAAAATTCATGGAATTGTTATTGCTATTGTGGGATATCAAGCGCGTTTAGGGAGACAAGCACAAAAGTATAAATTACAAAAAAAAGGAAAAGAACAGGGAGTTTCAATAATTCATAGAAAGGAAGAGAGATGGATAACAACTAAGGAATTTGATAAAATAATCGATAAAATTGGAAAAAAATATTATGATATAGTGTTCTCTCAGGCAATAAACAATTTGTACAATAAAGGATATTCTTATGATGATATAAAAAAAGCAGTTGATATTCCATCAAAAATTGGTGCAAAAATCACTTTAGATAAGTTTTTACCATATATATGATGGGATAAAAAATAAAAAATATTTAATTTTGATAAGATCAGTTATCTCGTTTTCCTACGTGTTAATAATTTAAATGCTATGTCAGTTCCCATCCCTTGTTTGTAAGCTAATTCGATCCAAAGCATAGCAAGAGGTTCCGTAAGTCTTGCATTTATTAATGGTCCCACATCTATAACATCAAAACCTAGATCGCGTCCTAATTGCTTTACTTTTGATTTTGCATCTATATTATCCCCACAAATGAATAAACTAGCTTGTTGGGAGCCAAATTGTAATTTGTTTAAACTTTCAACTCCAACTGTATGAATTGCTTTGACTATCTTAGCTCCTACTGCCCATTTTGCAACTTTTTCGGCTGCAGATGAAGTATGTTCTATTAAAGGACCCCCCAAATGGGGCGCAACAGTAGTAGTAGAATCTACAAGAATTTTTCCATTTAAATCTCCTGCTGTTTTAACTGATTCTTTTGCTGCTGACCATGGAACTGCTAGGACGATGATGTCACCAAATTTTGTAGCTTCTTCAAATGTCCCGCCACTTGTATTAGATCCAATTGATCTGGCTAACTTTTTTGCTTTCTCAGGATCCCGAGAGCCGAACATTATCATGTGATTCTTTTCTGCCCAGATTTTTCCTAGAGTAATACCTAATCTTCCTGTCCCAATAATTGCGATTTTCATTAATTTTACCTCCAGATAAATTTTAATCAGATGAATTATTTCTGAACTGCTTTTTTTTCTAATTGAAGATAAATCAGTTGACTATTTATATATTATTTTATAATTCTAAATTTATGATTTTTTTAAGAATCTCTTCCGTCCTTTTTTTATTGAAGATTCCGCATATGCAAGGTTTTGCTAACCTCTCGATAGCTTTCTCTACAGTAACTTTTCCTTGTTTTATCTGTTTTATATAATGATCGACGGATTGCGGTGAGATACAATGGTGTCCACACATAGTAGTAACCTCAAGCACAGATTCTCTAACTGGTAATAATTTCTTATTGCCAAACGTTCCTAAAGAGAGATGAGCTGTATGTATTTTCAAATCAATATTATGAAGTATATCTTGTATTTCAGAAATTAATCCACTTACTACAATTGAAATTCCTAAATCCTCTTTCTTTAATGTTTTTAAAATTTTTTTTATAATATTAATATCTGAATAGACTGCTGTTATGACAGGCGAAATTTTCCATGTAAATTTAGGGATAATATTCACGGGATTATTTTCTTTTAATATTTCAGCAATTCTTATCATTTTCTTCCTTCCTTCTGGAATTTCTCTATTTATACCTTTTGCTAAACAAGCCAAAACAACGTAATCATTTTTTAAATCTTTAATACTCCCTTTTCTATGTAAAGAGTGCGTCATATTCAAATTCCTCCTTAATTCATGGTTTACCTAATCCAACATTAATTTTTGCATTAGGTTGTACTTCAAAACCCTTTTCTTTTAATAATTCAATTAGAGGAACAAATCCATCTTCTTTTGCTCGAGCAATTATTCCAACAGTAAATACTGTATCAATTTCTTTTTCTACTTCTCTGATTATTTGCAAAATTTCATTTAATTTAATATTAGGAATCTTAAATTCGATTAAAGCAGAAAGGACCCTCTCATTTTTTAGTTCTTCCTTAATATGTCCTTGCTTATCAACCATAAGAACTGTTACAGGGCTATCCTTTTCATATACTACCCCTAATTTAGACAATTTTACTGTAAATAATTCAATATCTCTCAAATAAGTTCCAACTCCTGGACGTCCTACATCAATTGAAACCCCAATCTCATCAACACTAAACCGATTAGTAACATCATTAGTTTTCATCTCTTCTGTGCCCCTCCCCGGTATTCCTGTTATTTTATGGGGGGCTATTACATTACTAAAAGGACTACGGATTATTCTTGGCCATTTTAATCTTGTGGATTTAATTGCTTGAACAGGACAATCAGCATAAAGCTTACAGACGGCACATTCAACACATTTATCTTTATTTATTACAGCTTTATTATCTATTAATTTTATAGCTTGAACGGGACAAATAATTACACAATTTCCACAACCATTACATAACTCTACTTCTATTTTCATTATTATATATCCTAAATTCTACTAATTCTTTATATTTGATTAGATTTTATTTTTTCTATGTCACGAGGGAGGAGATTTAGAATTGGAATTAAAAATAAAGTACATGATAAAGCCATAATTGATAGGATGAAATAACCGGGACTATAATGATTATTAAAAATAATAAAAAATTGACCTAATAATAATAAACTTATTGATCTTCCAAAAGTTATAGTTACCAGATAGTTCAATGAGTAGATCGTAGATCTAGTATGGGGTGGATTAATTTCTCCTAGTGTTACTTGCGTCAAAGGGTCAATACCCCCAAATAAGAAAGCTCCTATAAATGCAAAAGCTAAAAATATGATAGCAAACGTTAAATCATTAGATAGAAAGAATAAAGAGTATGCTATTATATAAAATACTGAACCACTCAACAGACAGATTAAAATAATTTTTATCCTACCATTTTTATCTATTTGATATTTTTTGTCTCCTAACTTACCAATCAATGGTCCTGAAGGGATCTGTGATCCAAACACAATTATTAAAAAGATAGTTGCTAATGTAGAACTCAGATTGTAATCTTTTTTAAGCATTGATATAAAAAAGGAAGAAATTGCACCAATAGAAATAAACATAGCGAAATTCAAAACTAAGATCCAAATTGTCGTTTTTACTTTTAAAATTTGTTTAATGTCTTTTAATTTAATCTTATACCCTAATCCAAGAGAAGTTTCATCAACTCTTTCATAGTACTCATCTTTTGCACCTCTTTTAGGTTCTTCTAATAAGACTAATAATCCTGTACAAACAAAACCGCTTATTGATACAATTAGAATAGGGACTTGCCAGGAATAATAATCAATCAAGAAACCAGAGAGGATTTGTCCTAAACCATTGCCTAAAACATAAACTGCTGAAAGTGTTCCAAATTTTTTTCCTCGACTTTCAGTTTCAACTAAATCAACAATCAATGAGAAAGTTAAAGGAATTGCTGCTCCAAATCCTATTGCTGTGATTAATTGAAACGTTAATAATGAACGAAAATCAGTAGAAAATATAGTAAGCAATGCAAGAATTGACCATTCTAATGTACTAATGATGAGTAAAAGTTTACGTGAAAATTTATCACCTAATAATGCCCAAAAGAGAGAACACATAGCCCCAACCATTAGAAACATCGAGTTTATAAAAGTTACTTGATTTTCCTCGAAGTTTAAAGCAAGGGAGATTTCTTCAGACATGGGGGTTATAATACTAAACAGTGTAGAAGAAAAGAGAGTCAATAATATTAATATTTGTGTATTTTTTGACATAAAACATCGTTTATATTTTGTAATTTAAAATAAGTCATATCTCTATTTAAGAATTTAATTAATTTGTATTCTAATATTCCTTCCTTTATAGGAAGTAATTCCATTTAGAAAAAAAGGTAAAAATTAAATAAAAAAATTTATGTTCTTTTATTTATTTTGCTTCGCATAAGCATTTTAAAGCTTTCATCGTCGAGATCTTTATACATTTTCAATTCATTTATTAAGAAATCATGTAAAGCTATTCTTATTGCTTCACTCCTAGAAGGATATATACCTAAATCATTGAGAGTTTGAATCGCATCAAGATACTTCTCAGGTAAATTTATTGTTATTATCTTCACTATTAACAACCCT
>JBHLNY010000274.1:0-4458 GCA_048941065.1 Promethearchaeota archaeon | reverse complement strand
GAATTATTGGAAACTTCTTACGAGAATGAAGGAAGAGAATTTCTTAAATCTCAATATAAAAATTGTAAAGATGGTAATGTTAGAAAAAAAATTATTGAAACATTAGGGAAAAATACTACAGAAGATTCAATTTCTTTTCTTATTGATATATTAAATGATTCGAACATCGAAGTTAAAAAAATAGCGATTAAATCTTTAGGAAATGTAGGAGCTACAAAATCTCTAATTCCATTAATTGGAATGATGCAATATGGAACTACTGAAATTAATGATTTATTAATTAATTCAATAGTAAAAATAGGTAAAAAAGGAGATTTCCAAGAGATAGTCAACTATTTTGAAAAAGGGAATATTCATATTAAGAGAGCAATCCCAATAATTTTAGGAAAAATAAGAGATAAAGGATCCATGAATTTTTTAATAACACTCTTGAAGGATGAGGATTTTCTAGTAAGAAAAAATTCAATAAAAGCATTAGAGAAATTAATTGAACTAAGAAATATTAAACACATTTTAAATTCTTTAAATGATCGTAATATATATGTGAAGAAAGAAGCCATTCGAGTTCTAGGTAATCTTGGAAGTAAAAGGGCTATAAATCCATTATTAGAAACGTTAAAAGAAAAAGATGCTAAGATAAGGGTACTCACAAGGAAATCCTTGTTTAAAATATTTGGCAAATTAAAATCTTATGATATTATTTATGAAGTTCTAAGCGGTAGAAATACCAATGCCAGAAAAGAAGTTATAAAGTTATTAGGATCATTAAAAGATGGTAATGCTATTAATCCACTGATTAAATGCTTTAATAGTAAAGTTGCAAGTATTAGAATTTCTGCTTATAGCGCAATTTTAGAAATTTTAAATAAAAATGTTAATGATTCAATACTCAGTGCATTGGAAGAAAAATCATGGCAAATTCGAATGTATTGTGTTAAAATTTTGGGTGAAATTGGAGATCCAAATACAATAAATCATATCTTTGATTTAATAGATGATGATAATAGTAGAGTAAGAAAAGCAGTAATAGATGCATTATCTAAATTTAAAGAAGAAAAGGTTATTAAGTTTGCGAAAAATTCATTGAAAAGCTTAAATTGGAAAACCAGAAGAGCTGCAGTCAGATTATTGATAAAAAGTGGAATAGAGGAATCTATTAGCTCCCTTATTTCCTGTCTTAATGATGGTGATGTTTATATTAAAAGCTGGGCAGCGATGGCACTTGGAAAACTTAAAACCATAGAAGATATAAATCCTATCATTGACTTATTAAAGGATGATGATTATAAGATCCGTCTATCAGCAGCTAAAGCTTTAGGTGAAATAGGAGATAAAAGTGCAATCAATCCTCTTATTAATGCTATAGGGGATGATAATTGGGATGTTAGAAAAGAAATTGAGAATGCCTTACAGCAAATTGATCCAAAATGGATGAATTATTTAAATTGAGAACCATGATAATATTCTTCAATAATCTTTTTAATCAATTTGTCTAATTGATCTAAAATTAATCCTATTTTGGATTCCTCATTAATAATTAATGTTAAAAAAGTATTTTCGTCACATTTTACAATTATTATTGTCTTATCGTCTAATTCCGTTATTATTTTACCTAATTTTTCACTTCGGATAGTTTGACCCAGATTTTCTGCACTTTCTAATACTGAAGCACACATAGAGGAAATTTCATGAATATTAACATTCTTGCTAACATTTTGGGTGATTAATCCTCCATCTCGGTTAGCAAATATCAAACCTTCTAATTTACCTAACCTTTTCATTTCATTTAATATTGAATTTAAAATCTCTAATTTTTGTTTAGATTGATCCATATTACTAACTTATATGAGAATAAAAGTATTGTATTAAATATGGACAAGTAAATAAAATTATTTAACTATTGTATTATATATGAACTCTGTTAAATCTAATGAAAATTTTGAAGGCATTATTAGAGCAACTAATAATGAATTTCTCGAAAATGAGTTATATCCTTTTCTAAAAATTCCAAGTAATACTTTTAATAGGAAAGGAATTCTTAAGGCAAAAGAATATTTAATTTCTTATATCTCAAGTTTTTGTGAGGATATAACGGAATATCAAGGACAAATTAATCCTTTAATTTTAGCAAAAGTAAAGGGAAAGATAAAAGATTCACTTTTAATATATATGATGTACGATACTCAACCTGTCAATAAAGAGAAAGAATGGATTAGTGAGCCATTTGGAGCAGAGATCCAAAAACTTCCACCTCCTCTAGATGTATTAGGAAATTGCATTATAGCAAGAGGAGCTTACAACTCAAAAACACCTCTATTATGCTTTTTAAATATAATTAAGTTATTGAAAGTCCATGATGAGTTACCCTTATCTTTATTAATTCTTCTTGATGGTGAAGAGGAGACTGGCTCACCTACACTTCTAGAGTTTATTAAAACTAATAAAGAACAGTTTAAAGGTTGTCTTGATACATATTATCCATCAACAAAACAAGATTTAAATGGTTTTTCTGTTTTAAAGTTAGGTTATAAAGGGATTCTATCTATAACGATTAAAATTAGTACTAAAAATAAAGAACCTCATTCTTCATTTAGTGGAATGATTCCAAATCCTGCATCAGAATTAATTGCATTGCTTAATGTAATACATTCAAATAATAAATTTCAAATTGATTGTTTGAAAGAACCATATAAATTAACATCAGAAGAAATTTCCATCATTGAAAGTCTAATAGAGAATTTGGACATTGAGAAAATCAAAAAAAAAGCTGGAATTGTGCAAACCATAAAATCAGACTCGAATCAAGTTTTTATTGACTACTTATTTAATCCAACTTATAATATTTCCACGTTAAAATCTGGATATTTAGAAGAAGGAACTAAAAATATGGTAGCTAATGAAGCTTTATGCAATATTGATATCAGGTTTGCTCACAATATTTCTGTTGATGAAATTTTTCAACAAATCCAAGAGAAAGTTAAAAATTTTGCTAAATATTCAAAATGTAAAATTGAATTAATAAAAAATATCGGATATGAAGGCTCAAGAGTAAATAGAGATTCAGTTTTAGTAAGTAGCCTGATTACAAGTTTTAAAGATGTTCCCACTGAAATTTGGCCTATAAGTGCAGCTGCGGCTCCGTTAAGTATGATCAATAGAGAACTAGGACTTAACTTTATAACCGGTGGTTTGGGAATTGGTGGTTTTGCCCATTCTCCAAATGAATTTATACAAAAAAATTCGATAATTAATACAAGATTATCAAATTATTACTTTCTTAAAACTTATTCAGAACTATATTCAAAAAACCAATTAAAAGGTTTTGAGTAATCATTTAACGTTATCTTTTTTTATAAAATCGTTAAAAATAAAATCTATTTTTAACACTTTCTATTTCTAAATACTTTTAAGAATTAAATATATTATAATTTATAATAATAAAATAAATTAATTAACTATAAAGATATAAGAATAAAGCTTCAAATTTTAGCCCTTGCTAAGGAAAAGTCTTATTAAATCAACCTAAATAATGAAAATCTTAGGGGAAACATAACAAATGGCAGATGCAATGTTCAAAATATGTATTTTCGGTGATGGGGGAGTAGGGAAGACAACGTTAGTAAATCGATACATGAATGGTGTTTTTAAAGGTGATTCTACCATGACAATCGGTGTAGATTTTCATGTAAAGAAACTAAATATTAGTGGATTAACTGTATCATTACAAATATGGGATTTTGCAGGTGAAGATAGGTTTAGATTCCTCCTGCCTAGCTATGTTATTGGCGCTTCAGGAGGTATCTTCATGTATGATATTACTAGATATTCTAGTTTGAAAAATTATAATGATTGGCTAGAGATTTTTACAAAAGCTTATAAAGGAAACAAACAACAAATTCCAGTTATAATGGTGGGCGGGAAGTTAGATCTTCAGTATAAGCGAGCAGTAGATAGCAATGAAGCTTTCGAATTAGCAAAAAAAAGTAATTTATATGGATTTGTTGAATGTTCGGCTAAAACTGGAGAAAATGTGGAAGACATTTTTATTGAAATTGGTAAATTAATGATGAGAAAATCAGATCTTATCTAATTAGTTTATATCTTAAATATCTCATCTAAAGTATTAATCACTAAATCAGGAATTAGATCTTTATCATCTGGACTTAAAGAAGTGTAATTTTTCCTTAGTTCTTTTACCATTTCTTTTGTTGTAACACCAGTTAAAACAGCAATTGTTTTAATATTAGCACGACTTCCTGCTAATATGTCTGTGTTTAATCTATCCCCAAAAATACCTGCTTGTTCAGAAGAAAATTTTGTATCTTTTAAAATTAATTTTATACCATAAGGTTCGGGTTTTCCAAAAACCTTTATGGGATTTTTAGAAGTACAAGTTACTACTGCATTTACCATTACGCCTGCACCTGGTAATAATCCCCGCGCAGCTGGTAACGTTGC
>JBHLNY010000273.1:0-4465 GCA_048941065.1 Promethearchaeota archaeon | reverse complement strand
TTATGAGAATGATATCTCTTTTTCAGTATTTCTACAATTTTCTCAGTAGGTGTGTTTCTGGTATCATCTGTATCTGCCTTGTATGAAACACCCATCAACACAATTTTTAAATTATCATGTTTATCTGCTTCTTTTAAAGCATCTTCCATAAGTTCTACCATATGTTCTGCCATAAAATCATTTGTTTCTCTTGCTTTAAGCATAATATAGGGTTCATATTTTTTATTTGTATATGTTTTATGGCCATATTCAAGAAGATGTGGATCTTTTGTTAAACAGTGTCCCCCAACACCAGCTCCGGGTAAGTGCATCATTCTATCGTGCCTATAATTAATTAATTCAATGACTTCAAAGATATTTCTGTTGAAATCTTCTGTTAATAGTGCCATTTCATTAGCAAAAGCTATATTTACATCTCTATATGCATTTTCTATGCATTTTGTTAGTTCTGCTGTGAGTGTGTCTGTTACTTGAAGATCTTTCTTTACAACCTTACCATATAAGAATTTTGCTCTCTCATTTGCCTTTTCACATCCTCCTCCGATAACTCTAGGGAAATTAATAATATACTCCAGTGATTTCCCTGGCATTACACGTTCAAAAGAAAAAACTAGGTAAAAATCTTCTCCTCTCTTCTTTCCACTTCCTCTCTCTAAAATTGGCTGAACAATGTTATCTGTTGTTCCTGGAGCGACTGTAGATTCAATAATCACAGTAACTCCTTCTTTGAGGCGTGGCGCTATTAATTTTGAAACATCTTTTAAAGAATCATATCTAGGTTTATTCTCGTCGTCAACAGGAGTTTGTACGTCAATAAGTACAAAATCCGCATTTTTCACATCATCGTATTTATCAGTAACTTTAAACTTTTTATTCTTTACCACACGCTCAATTAAATCATCTAATCCAGGATCATCTCCTTCAAATGGATTTTTACCCCTGTTAAGCCAATCGATTTTCCAACCCGATCTTTGAGAAGACCGTTGAATACCAATAACGTAAAAATCTTCTACATCAGCCAATAAAGCAGCCATTGGGATTCCTACGTACCCCATTCCAATAACAATAATATTTGTAGACATTTTGAAAAAATTAATCCAAAAACATTTTTTTTTAAATTTCTAAATATCAGTTATTCAAAAAATTTAATGAAAAAAAAGTTTTAGGAAAAAAGAATCGTAATTAAAAAAAGTTAGTTATTATTTTGGTTTTTTCTTATATGATGAACCTTTTACAGCCTTAAAACCGCCAGCTATTATTGCTCCCGCAATAAATCCACCTACGTGAGCAAAATGAGCTGTTTGTCCAATACTAAATGGATCGACTAGTGATACAATAGCATATGTTAATTCTGCAATGAAGTATGTTAATATAAAAACCCCTGCGCTTACTTTTCGCATTGTCATACCTGTTGAGGATGGCAGATAAAATTTATTACCTGGATAAAGGATTAAATAAACACCCATAAGACCAAATATTGCTCCAGAGGCTCCTAAGGAAGGGATATCCGCTAACCCTGATATGGGAATAATTACTGTACTCAAAGCGTGAAGTAAACTGCCAAAAAATCCTGATACAAAATAAGTAATTAAGTATAAGGTGTGACCCATGGCATGTTCACAATTATCTGTAATTATAAAAAAGAACCACATATTCATGATTATGTGTACATAATCTCCATGCATAAACATTGAGGAAAGTAGTGTCCATAAATTTTTACCATCAAAAAAGTCAGAGGGAACAAACGCAGCTTCAATATGCATATCTCCTGAAGGATCCATTAATTGCCAGATAAAAACGATTATATTTGCGGCTAATATGATTACAGAAAAATATTGTTTCATAAAAGGAATCCTATCAGGTTCTGCCTCATATACCATCTTTAATCATGCTCATTGTTATTTTTTTTTTAATTTTTGAATATAATATGTTCTTTTTATTCATATTAATAATTTTTGCTAAAATTTTAAATAATAGAAATTAACATACTTCTTTAAAATAATGATTAGAAATGTTTTTAATGAGCAGGGGGGACCCTTTAATTCGTAATTTTAATGAGTATATAGTAGATTAATCTTTATCTTTATTTTTTTTTTCTAATATTTCTTTTATTCTCTTTAACAGCTCTTTTCCTGAAAAAGGTTTAGTAATATATGCGTCTGCTCCTAACTTTTTTCCTTTTTGAACATCTTCATTAAAACTTTTAACCGTAAAAAGAACTACAATAATGTGCTTATATTTTTCATTGGTTTTAATTTCTTCAAGAACAGCATAACCTGATTTTCCAGGCATCATAATATCTAGAAGTACAAGAGCGATATCATCATGTCTTTCTGCAACAATTTTTAATGCTTCTTTACCATTATTGCAAGCAATTGTATTAAAATCCCCCAATTCCAGAAATTTTTGCGTTAAATTCACAATATCTGGCTCATCATCCACAATAAGGATTGTCTCTCTTTCAGACATTTTTTTCCCTAAATTATATAATTTTTTGTCTTGAAATTAAACATTTAATTTTAATTTAATTTCTCTATACTATATTGGTTTTAGGTTATTTATATATTTAAATAATTTATATATATGTGATCACTATTGGTAAGAAAAAATCGACTCCCTAAATTCCCTGATGATTATATCAATGCCAAAGTTGATGAATATGACAATTCAAAATGGATGGAGCGTAATCAGAAAAGATCCACCATATTAAGTCTCCAATATCTTTTTGATAATAAATTAAATGAAAAAAAGAAAAACTTTATTCAAAAAAACGATTCATTTTTAATGTTAGACTTAGGGTGTGGAACTGGATTTTCATCAGAAATTCTAATTGAACATGGGTTTAAGGTAATTGGAGTAGATATTTTAATGGATATGCTTTCAAGAGCAAGAGAAAAAAAAAAGATTATTGAGAATTACAAAAATTTGGAATTAATCTTAGCAGATATTAATTATTTACCTATAAGAACAACTATAGTTGATCATATTATTTCTATTTCATCATATAATTTTATAACCTATGGAAAAGACAAATATGGTGAAAAAGTTAAACTCCTTAATGACACAGCAAAATATTTAAATAAAATTCTAAAAAAACATGGACGAATAATTATTGAATTTTATCCAAAGGATGATAAAGAATTAAATATCTTTAACAAATCATTTATTAATAATGGGTTTGAGGGATTTATGGTAAAAAGTAAACCAAAACAAAAATCTGGTCAAACCTATCTCTTATTAAAGAAAACAGAATAAAAATGGGAACTTGTAAATTTTGTGGAAAAAAAGATAGGCTAATCTCTGAGGTTTTGCAGGTATGCAGGAACTGTATTTTAGGCGGAGATTGGAATTCAATTAAACCCCATATTCTATCAGTTCATAAACAAGTAAGACAACTTGTAGAATTACCCGATAAACCTCCTAAAGCAGAAAGACCAAATGTTAAATTGAAATGTAATTATTGTATAAATGAATGCTCTCTTTCTGAATTTGACGTAAGTTATTGTGGGCTAAGAAATATTCAGAAAAATAAAAAAGGGGATTTACCGTTCCCATCTAGATCAAAAGGATATATTCATGGATATATCGATCCAAATCCTACAAATTGCTGTAATGCTTGGTTTTGTCCTGCTGGAACTCCATATGGATATCCAAAATATTCAGATTATAAACAGCCTGAATATGGCACATATAGTTATGCTGCGTTTTTATATGGATGTACATTTGATTGTTTGTTTTGTCAAAATGCATCCCATAAGTATTTCTCAAAGAAATATCTGTTTGATGCTGAGACATTAGCTGACCAGATTTTTAAAAATGAAAAAATTACTTGTTTATGCTACTTTGGTGGCACACCCGAAGCACAATTACCATTCTCAATAAATTTGGCCAATATAATTCTTGAAAAAGTTAAGAATGAGGATAAAACCAGAAAATTTAGAATTTGTTGGGAGTGGAATGGATCTGGAAACCGGAACTTGGTTCAAAAATGTATGGAAATTGCCATTAAATCAGGTGGAAATATTAAATTTGATCTAAAATCCTATAACGAAAAATTAAACTTAGGATTATGTGGTGTAAGCAATAAAAGAACTCTTGAAAATTTCACATTTCTAGCAAAAAACTATTTTGGTACCAGAGACAAGGATATGCCAGAAATGAGCGCATGCACTTTAATGGTTCCGGGATACGTAAATCATGAAGAAGTTGAACAAATTGCTAAATTTGTGAGTTCGATTGACAGAAGGATTCCTTATAGCTTATTGGTTTTTCACGGGGATTATCAAATGAGAGATTTGGGCATTACACCAAAAGAGCAAGCGCTAAAATGTTTAAAAGTTGCGAAAAAATACTTGGATAATGTAAATTTAGGAAATAAATTTCTTTTACAATTTTCTTAGTCTTAATCAAAAGACTATTAGATAAAAAAATTTATTTAATAGCAATTATTATCGATATTACATTA
>JBHLNY010000030.1:0-19317 GCA_048941065.1 Promethearchaeota archaeon | reverse complement strand
TTTTCAAATCGGAGACAGATACAGAAATTATATCACATTTAATAGAAGAATATATGACTCAAAAAATAGATTTTAAAACTGCCGTATTTAAAGCCACGAAACAATGTAAAGGAGCATACGGTGTAGCTATATGTCATGCTGATTATCCAGATACAATTATAGCCGTACGGAGAGAATCTCCGCTTATAATAGGAATTGATAAAGGTAAAACAACTTATTGTGCTTCTGATATTCCAGCGTTTCTCCCCTATACGCGTAATTGTTATATATTAGAGGATGATGAATTAGCAGTATTAAAGCCAGGTAGTGTTGAATTTTTTAACATTAATGATAGTAAGGCGATTATTGAGAAAGAATTGCATCATATAGATTGGAGTATTGATGCCGCAGAGAAAGGCGGTTATGAACATTTCATGTTAAAAGAAATATATGAAGAACCAACAGCACTAAGACGTACTTCAAAAATCTCAAGAGATTTACTTACAACTTTTGCTAAGATTCTATGCGATGCAAAAAAAATTTATATTACAGCAGCAGGCACTTCTTTTTTTGCTTCTTTGGCAGGAAAATATATTATAACACGATTTTTAGGAAAATATATAGAAGCAATCGAATGTTCAGAATTTAAAACACAATTATTACATTCATTAGAAGATAATGCAATTATCATTGCCATAAGTCAATCTGGAGAGACAATTGATCTTATTGAAGCAATTAGATGGGCGAAAAACAGCAAAAACGTTAAAATCTTATCCATTACAAATGTTGTAGGTTCGACTCTTACAAGATATTCGGATAATGTGATAATTACACAAGCTGGTCCAGAAATCGGAGTAGCAGCAACTAAGACATATGTTACCCAAGTTTTAACTCTGGGATTAATTGCCCTAGAGACAGCTAGGTTAAGAAAAATAGAACCTCAAGAAGATATAGAAAAATATCATCAAGCATTAATTTCAACGCCTCAAATTATTGAAGCTTTCCTTGAAAAGAATGTAGAATTAATAAAATATGTAGTAAATAATCTAGAAAAAAGTTTAAATTTCTTCTTTTTAGCACGAGGGATTTCAATAGCTACTGCTAAAGAGGGTGGATTAAAATTAAAAGAAGTTGCTTGTCGTTTTATTGAAGGCTATTCAGCGGCACATGCGAAACATGGACCAATATCTCTAGTAAGAAAAGGATTTCCTATCATTTTTATTGCACCTCCCGATGAGACTTATGAGAGGTTAATAGGCAATGTTATGGAATTTAAAGCAAGAGGGGGTAAAATTATTTCATTAGTAGTAGAGAGTGATGAAAAAATAACAGAATTAAGCGATATTACAATTCGAATTCCACAACTAGGAGATAAGTACCATAATCTCTTTAGCCCAATAACTTTTATCCCTTCTTTACAGTTATTAGCCTATTATGCAGCATTATCTCACGGTTTAGATCCAGATAAACCCTTAAATTTAAGCAAGACAGTAACCGTACATTAATAATCAATCCTAAACTCTTTTTATCTTAAAAATATGGCCATTCCAAGGCGTTAGATCTATATATAAACCAAACTCATCCAAGTCTTCTCCTTTATAATTATAAGTTCTTTGATGTAGTAAATCTATAAAACTCCAATTCTTGGATTTAAAATTTATTTGATTGAGTCTTAGATGTGCCTTTACATGATATGGACTATAATTGACTACTGTAAGTTGATAAATATCATTATTCCACCATAGATAAGAAATAATGTTTTGATAAGATGGATCATCAACAATCACAGGCTCCGCTTTACACAATGACCAATTTTCTTTTTCAAATCTTATATTAGGTGCAATATTTAATAGATTTTGGTAAAATTCAAGAAGTCTTTTATTATCTTCTTCAAATGGTCGCCTATCTAATTGAATTGGTAGCTTTATTTTATATCCATGCGTTTGACCTTCATGTATCAAGCATGCTCCTGGTAAAGTCATAATAATTATTGCAGCTGCTTTTGATCGTTCTTCTCCAAACTTTTCTATAGCTCTAGGCTCATCATGATTTTCTATAAATCGAAGTAATTTACTTTGATATTCACTTTCTGCTTTGAGATGTTCCATTACTGTGGTTGGGGTCTCATTAACTAACCTGTCATAAAGCTTTTTGTCATAACAATAGTCAAAACCTTGTTGCATGAGCACCCATTCCATATCCCAGTATACTTCTGCTATAAATAAAAAATTTGAGAATTTTTCTTTTACTGCAGGAATCACTTCCCTCCAAAATTCCTTTTTTGGCTGATCTCCCGCTTTTTTACCCCATGTCTTTTTGAATACATCATTTGTCATAAGCATAGCCATATCACAGCGAATGCCATCACATAATTCAGCAATATTTAGTATGGTATTGATTGCTTTTTTACGGGCTTCAATAGAAAATGCATTAATTTGGACAGTATCCGTCCAAGGATCGAAATAGGGATCTCTACCATTGGCATATACTTTTTCTCCAATAGAAAAAAATCCATTCGGATTAGCCATCAGGTCTTCTAAGGTTCCGGTAATAAACATATCAGATTTTTCCAAAATCCAAAGATGATCAATAGCAACATGATTAGGTACATAATCTAAAATTAGACGAATTCCTCGCTCTTGAAATTGTTTCCGAACTTTTTCTAAGCCCTCAACTCCACCAAGATTAGCATCGACATGATAATAATAAACAGAATAAGGAGATCCTACAACATCTGTCTCACCAAAATCGTGTAAAGCTTTATGATATTCATTTTGTAAATCTTGACGCTCAAGAGCAATTCTTCTTCCCGCAGGGCTACGCTCCCATACGCCCATTAACCAAACAGCATCAAAAAATTTAATCTCTTGATTAAAAATTTCATCAGGAATGTTTTTCAAACTAATGGGAGTATTATAGGTTTCTGATAAACTATTAAGCCATGGCCAGGTGTTTACTTCATAAATTTTAGGATTTTTTGGCCACATAGATTTTTTAAAAGACAATTTCCTTTTCCGCCTGAGTCTAAATTATTTATATTAATGAATATAACGTCGATAATATTGTTTATAAAATAAAGATATATATTTTCTTTTGATTCATAAAAGGATCTAAATAAAATTATAAATATTAAAGAAAAAAAGAAAAGGGTATTTAAACTTAATTTATTTTTTTAGATTTCTTTATTCTCCTAAGAAAAATTAATAGTGCGGCACAACTAACGCCAATCAAAACCAATAATTCATATCCAGGAATTTCGGGTTCTTTAGGAGCCTTATTTATTAGATCGGGATCCACAGCAATTTTCATTTCATAAGGCGTTTGATAATACCCCTCCGCAGATACAAACATACTTAATAGGATTGGGTCATCTCCAGGTGCCACAGTTATTGGATCTAAGGATACAGAATAGAAACCGCCACCAAGATTTTGAACGCTACTTGAAACATCCACGCCATCCCACCACATCTCTATTATTGCAAAATCAATTGCTTGGTTGATTCCATTGTAGATTAAAAATTCTATATAAAATTCATCTGATGTAAAAGACTGATCAACAATTTCTACAAATAACCATTGTTCTTTTACGACTTGGACAGATTCCGATCCTATGTTCCCTTGTTCATCTCTAGCATAAAACGTAATATTGATTTGTCCGCATTCGTGAACATTCCAGGCAGTCTGGTTTATCGTTCCAGTTAATCCAGAAAAATAGTACTTAGCTCCTACTCCTTCAAACATATACCATGTGGAAACTATAGGAGAATCACTATCGATGGTTATATTAAAATCTGGAATAGAATATTTAAATATTTGATTAGGTGTGGGTGAATGTATCGTAATATCTGGTGGAGTTATCTCTAATTCAATATAAACGGGGTAAAAATCCACAACATCATGGGGATTGGGCACCCAACCTTTCACATAGTTTTGATAAACATCATAATTCTTGCCTGTCGCAATCCATGCAAAAAAATAGAGTTCCTCAACTAATTTTCTCTGAATCTCGTCATAAATTGCTTCTCTCGCTATATTATCTATTGTTCTTTCTCCTGCGAGCATTAATTGTTCTAATTCATAATCATAGGTATTAACCCAAAATGATGATGTGTTACTGTATAATGGAGTAATGTAATTCTCAGGATCAATATAATCAGGACCCCATCCAAGTATATACATGGGTATCATATCTCTTCTTAAAGTTCCAATCTCATTTATTATACAATATAATAATTCCCAGAAGGGAATCTGTACTACTGGCACATTAAGTCCTAGATATCTCAGATTATCTGAAATATATAATGCGAAATCTCTTCGGGGTGTACCTTCCAATTGGGCGGTAATATTCCAATGGTGCGTTCCTGGCCACCCTCCACTGTCTGCTACAGCAAGCCACTGGGCATCTGTCGTAAAGCCAACTCCATATCCCATCGATTGCATTATTGATTGAGCATACGCACGGTCAAATGTTGCAACATTGAATGAATAGTTTGACATTGGGATACTTTCAGGGATTGGAGATTTCAATCGGTATCCATTACCCCCCATAACATTGGCAATTAATGAAGAATAGTTAATCGCATATGAGATTGCTTTTCTGAAGGTGGTATTAACCATATAACCATTAAATCCCATATAGTTGGTATAATAATCAGGTCCGCCTTCTAAAAGAGTTATATCTGGATCGGTTTTGAAATCATCTAAGAAATCGGTCACTGGGGTATCACATAAATCAACAACACCGTCTAATACTGCTTGATTCAATAGATTAGGATCTTCAATAATTAAAAAAGTTAAATTTTCTAATTGTGGAGCACCTTGCCAATAGTCTGGATTGCCACTAAATGTGAGGCGGGTATCCAGAATATATTCTTGATAAATAAAAGGACCGGTTCCAATTAAAATATCATCATCTTCATAGGTAAGGTAATCAAGTTCTTTCCCTTGTTGTTTTGCAGAAATAGGTGAATGCATAAATGTAGGGTAAGAAGTTAATATATTAATGAAGGATGCTTTAGGATAATTCAAATGGAGTCTAAGGGTGTAAGTACCAAGTACTTCTGTGTGGTTAATAAGAGGTACACCTCCTAAAGTAAATACTGAATATCCTCTGGATACTATGGTGGTTACTGGAAGTGGTATATTAAATGGAGTAGGTAAATACTGGTTTCCCGAGTAATTCATGAAATACATTAATCTATTGAAATTCCATGCAGCTGCTGTTGCGTTAAAGGGTGTATTATCCTGGAAATAAACCCCTTGTCTAAGAGTAAATGTCAAGGTAGGTTTATCTGCCGTACCTCCTACAATTGGTAAGTCTGTAGCTAGTATTGGCAATAAAGGATATGCCGGATCTGTTACATCGAATTTATACAAACCTTCGCAAATTTGGGAAATTACATCTTCTCCACTTGTAGGCCAACATAGATGTGGATCCAAATCCATAGGATCATTGGTGGTACCAAAAACAAGAGATTGTCCATTACTTGGAATGGGTCTTATTTCATTCAAATTATCCCAATTTTTATTAGGGTTCACTTGATAATTACAAATATCTATAGTAATAAAAGTTGATAGTGATATAATACTTACCAATAATAATAGAATTGCCCTTCTTTTTATGTTCTTTTTCATTTTTTATTTTCGCCATAAAATTTGTTAGATATAATAAAAAATTATTATACTGATATATATAATTCTATCGTTAGATTCAATTACTGATAAACGTTCAAAATATTGAACAATAAAATTAATGCAAAGGTTTAGGAATTAAAAAAATGATGATCATAGCAGTCTACTTTACTTTTTTCAAAAACAAACCTTTAAAATGCAAATTTTAAAAAAAATTATGCTATAATTTTAATTCTCTTTAGGTTAATCTTATAAATCTTCTCTTTTTAATAAGAAATGAAGAAAAAAATAAAGTATGAAATAATTAATGAAATAAATATAAATTAGAAAAAAATTATATTTACAATAGAAAAAATATTGAGTTGATAGTAAGTGAGTGAAGAAAAAGAAGCCTTACGAAAACTAATTATGCTGATATCCGACCTTCGGGCTAAGGATGAAGAGAGATATGAAGCACATGTTAATTTCATGAATGAAACGATCAAAATGATTGGTGCCATTGAATCTCAAATGAATAAACATTGGAACACAGTTTTGGAATCCTTAAAGGAGTTAAATGAGAATATAAGCGCAAATCTGGACTCTTTACTTACTGGTATAAGTCCAACGGGTTTAAGAGAAACTTCAAAATCATTGCAAGAAATTATGGATACTATGAATAAGAGTGTCCAATCTATGAATTTAGAGAAAGTTTTAACTGAATTGAAAGAATTAAAAGGAGTTGGTATTTCTACCACCCCACTTATTCCTCAACAAATAAATGTGGGATCAAAACCAGAACCTATACTAGCAGGAATGAGTATAAAACCTCCTATTACCACAACTACTACATCAGTAACCCCGGTCACCCCATCAGCAGCAGAGTCAGAAGTCTATGGATACATTCCTGGTAAAAAAGAAGGAAAGAAGAAGAAAAAAGAAGAAGAGGAAGAACCTCATCTTATTAGACCATCTGATTTATTTAAAAAATGAAAATCTTTACTAATCTTTTCTATTAAAATTTATAAAGGTTCTATTTAAAAACCTGCATAAACATTCCTAATTGTTCTTTAACTTGTCCGACATTTTCACCGATTTTTCTAAAATTGATAACAATTGTAGGGACTTCCAGTTCAGATTTAATTTTACCTTTTAAAATTTTATAGGAATTTGAAATTGAAGGACATCCAAATAATTGATTAATAATTAAGCCATCGATCTCTAAATTTTTAACAATATTTAAATATGAATTGGTTAATGCATCAGAATCACACCCAATGCCCTTTTTAGAAGCTCCTAATAGAAACCGAGCATAATCTTCAATTGGGTCTGAATTTTCTGACACATGAATTTCTTCAAGTAGTCCCAATAGGTCCCAATCTGCATATAATGATCTACCGCCTAAATCATATATTATTTCATGAGTAACTGGTTCCCAACCTCCAAACATAGGGGTAATTAAAATTCGTGGCATTCCAGATACATCCATTCCAATTCCTTTTTTTATTCTCTCGCGCATTTCAGTAACTAATTGGCTCATATTTTCTAAATATCTCTGCGCATTAGAATTGTAATCTTGGAAGGAAATTGTTAATAAGGCTAATATTTCAGCGAAAGTTGCAGGATTACAAGGATAAAAATCAGATGAACAGATTTCATATAAAATTGTTTTATAAAATCTTTTTACTTGATTTCCTATTCGAAATTGCTTTTTTAAACTATTATCAGTAATATAATTTCCTGTTATACTCTCTAATTCTGAGATGGCCTTCTTAACATTATTTACCATAATTTCTAAATTCTTTTCTTCATTTTCTGATTCTCTTGGAGGAATATTAACCCAAATTTGATTAGGAACTATTGTTTGTAATGATTCAGAGATTTTATTCCACTCACCACAGCGCATGGCAAAATTTAAGTTGGCATCTAAAACGTTTCCCATTGATTTATGCATTCCGTAAAGGGCATTTATCCCATAACATAGATCAGAAGGTACTCCATTTTGTACCCCTAAATCATACATCTCATTATATTTTTGATTTATAGACTTTATGACATCATCCAGTACATTATTGACGATCTTTAAGAAGTCTAATTGTTTTGCTATTCCCAAGAGTTTTGTTGTAAGGTCCCAACCAAATAAAGATGTAGCTGAATTTAATGCCATTAAATATAAGTTAATTTTAAACTTTTCCATACGTATTGGAAATACAGGAATAGCATTTGCTGCAAATACCAAATCTGGAAAGCCTAATGCAACTGAAATCAGGGTTTTTTTCTCATTTTGAACTCTCTTTTTTATATAATCCCTTCCTGTTAAGAAATTAAAGGACATCTTCAGAACAGACGTAAAGCTTATAACGTCATCGGCGTAAATACTCATTTCTTATAGGCTCCTAGAATAGCAATAATCTTTTTGATATATTAGAATATTCATTTAAAAAAAATCAAGATTTTGTATTAAAATTTATTAGAATTGATATTTTTTTAAAAATAATAGAAAAAATTGAAAGGATTAATATAAAGAGTATCTAAAATTAGAATATTAATTTTTTCTTATGTAAACTAAGCCATATAAAATTATTAATGATCTCTTCTCCAACTTCCCGTGTTTTGGAAATAATTCTCTCATCGTAAATATCAGAACGAAAATGATAAGCATCATGAGTTTCAGGGTGAAATTGGAGTCCAAAAATCGTCTTATTTTTATGGCGGATATATTGTATCAATTCGTATCTTTTTATTCTAGTTATAGAAGCTATATCAAAAGAATTTTGAATTTTGGAATCATGAGGTGAGATAAAATCTCTATGGAATACATCAACTGGTATGTTTTTTTTTGTTATCAAATCGTCAATTTTGTTCAGTAGAATAAAAAGGATTCTTCCGCTTAATAAACCAGGAATTCGCATCCTGCATACTTGACCATTAAATGTGTATGCAATAATATGCAATCCAAAACATATGCCTAATATTGGTATATGCTTGATAGATCTTATTAATTCTATTTCTTGATCAAAATATTTTATCAATTTATCATTATAATAGAAATCAGAAACATTTAGACTAGAACCAGATAAAATTATTCCAATACAGTCCTCTACATCTTTAAAATTTAATTTAGAAAAATGTATTGTCTTAATTTTAACATTGGCTATACTCTCATTTACAATCGACTCGATTCTTGAAATTCTGTCTGTTGGAAAACCAATTGGATAATTGTCAATAAGAACAATCATTTTTTTTTCTTCTTTATTAAAATCACTTATTTCTTCCATAATAAATATCCATTTTAATTATAAATAACTATCAATGAGTCTTTTATCAGGATAATACACAAAAGATTCTATTTCTTGTCCTTTTATTGTTTCCACTTTCACTAAAATTCTGTGATATAAAGAACCTTCTCCTTCAATAACATCTAATGATTGAAATAAATCCTCATCTAAACCATAATAAATTTCACCATTTACTTCTGAGTTTTCATTGCGTATAATGAATGGAAATCCTAAGGAGGGTGGAGAAACTTTTTTATAGTTTGGTAATACAGCTTTTTCAAACCTTAAATGTTGGAGTATATAATGTCTACTTTGACCATATTGCAATGTACCATAGACAAATAGCTTATCACAACTGACTTTTCGTTCTGCTTTTTTTACATTTCTTTCCATAATTTTTTTAAAGTAAATTGGATCATTCAAAAATTTATCAAAAAGACGTTGATAATAAGTATTAAAAGAAAAAATCACCAAACAATCTATCAATTAAAGATTCAGATTCTGATTGTACTCTAAGTATTCTATCATTCTCGTTCAATGGTATTTCAAGATTTTGAACAATAAGATTATTTACAATATTTATGCCTTTAAAATTAGTTACTAAACCATCCATCTCATCATATGAAAATTTATACGTAGCTGATAAAGTCCCTCGAATTTGTGCTCCACTAGTGATTTTGTATTTATTTCCTTTTCGATCGGTTACGATCCTTGGATCTACAAATTCAATAATTGTTTGGGTTCTTCCTTGCTGTCTCAATTTTTCAATCTTTCTGGTTTGATATTCGATATCAAGATTTTTTTGTAGCAATTCAGTCTGAAATTTTTTATTTGGTAAATTCTTGATAGAAATTCCTAAATAATGTTGATACTTCATGCTTTCTCCCATCCACCTTGAAATACTCGCTTCTAGAGGTTCTTTAATTCCATTATTTCTCTGGAAAATTGACTTGAATCCATTTGCAATAGCATTTTCTACATTTATATTATGATAAGGATCTTGGATGATTTCACCAGTTGAACAAAGATAAACGGCATGAAGTGCAGAAACACAGCAAAGATATGCTAAATCCAGTAAGTCATTAACATTATATTGTACATCAATAATACGAACCTCAACACGATTCCTACTAGGCAACTCATCATTATCATCACTAATATTTGTAAATGGTCCTCTTGGAGTTATATCTACAAGACGTTCTCCCCGATTATTTGTAATAATCTTTTTAGAGAATTCATCTTTCTCATAACCTATTTGGAGTTTATATCTCATCCGACCATAATAACGCATTGGAACTAAAGCAGGACGATTCTCAGGAACTTCTATTGTAGCAAAACCATTTCTTTTAAGAACAGTACTATTAGCACATCGATTGCTAGCAATATTCGTAATATTTCCCCTAAAAATAGGTGAATTAGCTGAAATCGCGATTAATTCTGGAAGGTAATTCCAGAGATAATTATAAACAGCTTTTAAATCTTCAGGGGTCATCAAGCTACCTTTTCTTTGAACAGAGACATTAATATGTGTTCCAGAAATAGGGTTCGGATCACTTTGTATGGGGTGAAGACTTTGAGCAAGAATTTTTACACCAATTTGTTTTGCAGCTTCTATTACCAATTTCCTTCCTTCCATTACAGCTTGCTGTAAAAAAGCTGGTGGTAAAGGTAAGGTAACATATTCTATTTGTGAAGGCGATGGCTCAGCATCTAAACCTCGTATTTTTACTTGAAGTGAGTTTAAAAAATTAGTATCTTTTTCGAGAATCTCAGCAGATTTTACCATTATATCATCTGCTGCTTTTGCTAATGTTCCATTTTGATCAATTATAAGAAACTCTTCCTCAATTCCGCATAAAACATCATAATCAATGTATGGATCTTGCTCTAGTTCTTTTGTTTTTTGGTGAAATAGCATATTCTATTTATTAGACGCGATTTATCTTTTTTGATTATATTAACATATCAAATTATTAAAGAATTTTTAATGGTGAAATCCAAATTTTAGAATTAAACTTTATTTTAATTAATTATATAAATAAGAAAATTTCAAATGAATAAATCAATACTTTCTCTACGAATCTTTAAAATTTGTTAGAAAATTAATTTTTTTTATTTTTTAATTTAATTTTTATAGGAAATTCATTCCCCAAATGAACCTAAAATCAATACATATAAATATAATTCCTAAGTATAATAATCCAATAAAAAAAATAATTAAAATTTGAGTTTAAATAGAAAATGAAGTTAAAGGAAATAGAGTGGAAGAAGAGTTTAGTGAAAAGTATAATTTATAGATCAATAACTCTTTTACTTGGAACTCTAACAATATTTATTTTCACTGGTAGCATCGCTTTAGCAACAGGAATAGCAATTTTAACTGAAAGTGTTCAAGCTGTAAACTATTTTACCTATGAGTTAATATGGAGCAATATTGCTAGAAAAAAGATTGAAAAGGAGCTTCTACAAAAAATTAAAAGAAAAGAAATTGAATTAAAGATAGATTTTACATCAATAAAAGATCTAGCTTATGAACTTTCTCAAGTTGATACATTTATCCCTAAATTATATTTATCAGTATTAAATTTTTTTAATAGAATTTTAGAAAATGAAGATCTAGAAGAGATCCATGTAGATATAGAAAATTACAAGAATTATTTCATAAAAATTCATTCAAGTAGAAAATTAATATTTTAAAGATAAATAGTCAAATTCATTTTGATGAATGACCCTATTAAGATTTATAATTGTAATTTTATTTTTTTAACGCTTTTTTCAATATGTTTTGATTTGATTTTGGGTAATAGTGTGAATACTCTAATATCTTTTCTTCAGAACTACCATCCAATATTTTAGAGAGATCAATTAATATTCTATTTTCATTTATATGATTATATTCCCACAAATAAATTAAATCTAAAATCGTCTTTTCGAGATCTGAATAATTAATTTTTCCATTTACGATTCCAAAATTAAAGAAAGCATTTTTAAACCTTAAAAACCTAAATTTTTTCCCTAAAATCTTCATTGGCTTATTTATTAAAATTCGATCATTTATTAAATAAAAAAATTCATCTTGATTTTCATAAGCGATATTCATTAATTCTAATGCTGTATAAAGCCCATAATACCAATTTCTAACCTGTTTCTGTTCTAATGCCTTTGCTACAAGTTCTAGAATTGAATATTTTAGCATATTTTGATTAATTTCATCAATAGTTTTCACATAATAAATATCATCTAAGATATTTACTAAAAATCCACGAGAAATTAAATAATTGCCAAAGATCTTATGATTAAAATATAATTCTTTACAATACTTTTTTAATTCTTCAAAAGTTATGAATTCTTTTTTCTCTTGCCTTATTTTTTTTAGGACTCGATTCATGAATCAATCTTAGAGATATAATTAAATTTCAATAAAAAAAAAACAATTTCTCCTATAATTATATTTAAGATTCCTTAATTTTTATGTCTTTTCGGTAAAGATTAGAAAAACTTTTCGTCTAATAAGTAAACTCAATTATCTATGAAAGAACTAATAAATTAAGTGCTGTTATAATAATAATTCAATAGTCATGATCAATATAGTCTACTTTTTTAATCTTAATATACTTAATATTTTTCTATAAAAATTATAGACAATATGCTTTAATAGATAATTATTAGTTTTTATAATAAAGATTCAATAGGGTGATTTATTATTTATAAAAAAATATTAATTGGTATTGATGGATCAGAACATTCATATAAAGCTTTATTGAAAGCAGTAGATATTCAAAAATTAAATAAAAGTAAGGTGATTGTGTTTCATTCTGTAGAACATCATGCAATACCAATAACAAGTGGAATGTTTATGGCACCATCCTATGGCATTCCTCATATTTATAGTATTTCTAGTCCTGATATACAAAGAATAAAAGAAGTATATGAAAAAAATGCTCAAACAATGATAGATAAAGCCAAGGAAATCTTTATGGAGGGAGGTATACAAGTTGAGACTCGTTTAATTTATGAATATGGGCCCGTATCTTACATTAATAAAATAGTAAAGGAAGAACATATTGATCTCGTTATAATTGGTAGTAAAGGTACTCATTCTCTTCTTGAAGAAATACTACTCGGTTCTGTTGCAGAGAAAGTTTTAAGACACGTTCCTTGTGATATTTTAATAATTAGATAATGAGTTCTTAAATCTTTTTTATTTTTTAATCATTTCCAAGCAAAATTTACTTAAATCTTACTTAAACTAAAGTTTATTAATATAGAAATTAAAATTTATGATTTGTAAATTACCGATAAAGCATAGATATATTAGTGGATTAAAAAGGTTTAACCTTTATTTCTCAAATCAGAAGAAAGTATGATAAGATTTATCAGGATTCAGTTTTAATTTTTTTTATGTCTCTTCTATTTAACCATTTTATTACTGCTATCTTTAAGAAATTATTACCAACAAACACAGCTAAAGCAAATAACCAAATAAAGCCTGTTAATGCCCAGCCAATCGGTGGCATAAAAATCCCTAAAGCAGCAAAAATAGTTGCAACTACTTGAGTTGATTCACAGGCGATTAAAAGAATCTTTGATGGAAAAGGGCGTTTCCAAAAATTATTCTCTTCTGTTCTAGTAAGATATATTGTCATATGACCCGCAACTGCTAATTTCAAAAATATAAAAGTCTGAAGTGTTGCAATGCTTAAGCTAAATATAAATTTTCCAATTAACAATACGGTAAAGCTAAAAAGAACTCCTGCAATACCTAAAATTGACGATAAAATCAGAATCCTTTGCATTTTCCATCTAACCGGTTTTATAGCAACTCTTGTATTATCAAAAGCAATAGTCATTATTGGTAGATCATTTAAAAGAGCTAAAATAACGATCATTACAGCTGTTATAGGGTAAAAAGCAAAAATTGTAATAGAAAGGACTAAAAATATAAGAATTCGAACAGTTTCTGCAATTCTATAGACTGCATAACTTTTCATTCTTTCAAAGATCTTTCGACTTTCTTGTGTAGCTTTAATAATCACTGAAATACCAGGATCAGTTAATACTATGTCTGCTGCTGATTTTGCTGCATCTGTTGCGTTTGAAACTGCAATTCCGATATCAGCCTGTTTTAAGGCAGGAGCATCATTTACTCCGTCTCCTGTCATTCCAACAACATGATCTTTCTCTTGTAGGAGCTCTACAATATGATATTTATGTTCTGGATACACTTCTGCAAATCCATCAGCATTCTCAACCAATCTTATAGTTTCAGAATCATCTTTTTCCATAATTTCAGAAGATACCACTATATTTGTTCCAATTCCTAGATTTCCTCCTATCTGTTTTGCAATTTCTACATGATCGCCTGTTACCATTTTTACTTTTATTCCTAATGACTTTGCTGTTTTTATTGTATCTAAAGAATCATCTCTAGGAGGATCATGAAGAGCAACGTTTCCAATATATTCCCATACATTTTGATCATTAGATTTAGCTACACCTAGGGCTCTAAAACCTGCTGAAGCAAAGACTTTTCCTTGATTATTGACTTTATTTTGAAAATCTTGATCTCCTTTTACTAAGGATAAAATAACTTGAATAGCACCCTTAGAAACTTGAAATTCTTTATCATTTTCATCTTTTACTTTTGCTTCAGTTCTTTTTACAACTGGATCAAAAGGTTTGAATGACATTAATTGATATTTTGAAAACTCTGAATAAATTTCTGTATTCTCTTTTATTTTATCAAAAAATGCATCATCAATCGGATCTTTGCTTTCTACTTTTGATGCTAGTCCTCCATAAAGAATTACATTCTCTTCTGAATAATTCCCAAATGGTACAACTTTTGCGATAGATATTTGATTTTTGGTAAGAGTTCCTGTTTTGTCACAACATAGAACATCAACACTAGCAGCTTCTTCAATGGAAAGTAATCTACTTACAATTGCTTTATTCTTAGCTAACTCCATAGCTCCTACTGCCATTGAGACCATCATTACAGCTGGTAATGCTACTGGAATCGCTGCTACTACTAAAACTAGTGTAAATTGAAGTAAATTAAAAAAACTTTCAGCTCTAATAAATCCAACCACAAAAACTATAGCTACAAGTACAATTGCTATATATATAAGATAATTACCAATTTTTATAACAGCTTTTTGAAAGTGGCTCCTACTTTCTGCTTCTTCTACTAATCGTGTTGTTTTTCCAAAAAATGTATTTAATCCTGTTCCAACCACAACACCATCCATTTCACCTTGACGAATAATAGCCCCTTCATATCCCATATCAGATACTTTTTTATCAACTGGTAATGATTCGCCTGTTAAAACAGATTCATCTACTGTGAGATATTCTCCCTCGATTAATTTTATATCTGCTGGAATAATATCTCCCAATCTAAGATGTACAATATCTCCGGGGACTAATTCTTTTGCATCTAATTCAACCCACTTGCCATCTCGAAGAACTTTAGCTCTCAATGCAAGTTTTTCTTTTAATAATTCTATTGCATTATCTGCTTTATTTTCTTCCCAGAAACGCACAACACTATTAATTAGAAGCATCGCGATTATTATAATAAAATCATCCCATTGTCCTATAATTATGGAAAGTATAGCAGCAATTTCAATCATCCAAGGAATAGGCCCCCAAAAATTTTTCAAAAACTTTACAATAGGGCGTACTTTTTTCACTGGAATTTCATTATAACCATATTTTTCTATTCTTGACTTAATTTCACTTTCAGTTAAACCAACTTTATTTGTCGAAAGTTGTGAATATACTTCCTCTATACTCAATTCTTTTGCTTTTTCAGAAGTTAAAATATCAATACCCATTTTTTCCACTATAATAGTTTTTAATTACTGTCTTTTATACATATAGTTCTTTTCAAACTTTAGAAATTTTTAATTCAAATTTTAAAGAGATTATGAAATTTTTAAATCTTCTTTTTATAAATTAAAATTATGAAGAGAGAAATTTTACTTAAAATAATTCATGAACAACGTAGCTTCTTTTCATTTAAATTTTTCAGTTAATATTTTTTTGGAATTAAGTAATTCTACTTCTCCATATTGGTTGTTTTTCTAATTTATAAGATTTCAAGGCATATTCATTCATCATACGATTTGTATTAAAATAAGCGCCTAATCTTATAGCATATTTCATTCTTTCTTGCCATTCAGGTCTCTTTTGATAAAATAAAGGTATTATCTCCTTTTCTAATTTATAATATAAATCTTTGGCATCAAGAGAGTCATCTACAGTTTGTGCTTTTGGATCAGAAGGTTCAGGACCTATCGCCCATCCTGCCTTCTTTTCAGACATATAATAACCCTCTATCCACCATCCATCTAATGTAGAAAAGTTTAATACTCCATTAATAGAAGCTTTCATCCCACTTGTCCCACTTGCCTCTAAATATCTTCTAGGATTATTTAACCATAAATCAACTCCACTCACCAATAATTTTGCTAATGAAATCTCATAATTTTCTAAAAACACAAGACCTATACCATATGAATTCCATAAATAATTACTAAATTCATAAATCTTTCTTATATAAGATTTAGATTGTAAATCAGCAGGATGAGCTTTGCCAGCAAAAATTAATTGTGCTTTTTTCTTGATAATTTTAGCTAATCGTTCAAGATCGTTGAAAATCAAAAGAGGTCGTTTATATTCAGCCATTCTTCTGCAAAATCCTATAGTTAATAAGCGTTTATCAAATAAAATCCATGAATGTGAATTTTCATATTTAATTAGACGATTTTTTGCCCTATTATGCACTCTCCACAACTCATAACTATCCAAATTTAAGGCTTTTTCAAAAAGATCTAAATTATGATGCCAATCTCTCGTTAATTCCTCATTAAGGAAATCTCTCATATATGGAGATAACCAATATCCTACATGAACACCATTTGTTATTGGATGAAATTCAAAGTTTGGAAACATTTTAATGGATACTTCAGTATGCTTTTTTGAAACAGTATTTATATATCGACTTGCATTTAAAGCTAGAATAGTCATATTAAGTGCATTTTTTCCCCCAAATTCACGAATTTGATCGGGTAGGCGATTTTGAAAGACATCATTTACCAAAGTATAATCAAATTCCTCAAGTCCTGCTCTTACAGGAGTATGAGTCGTAAAAACACAATGTTTTTTTACTTCCTCTAGATTTTTGTATTTTTTTAAAAGTTCAAAGATTAAAAAAGCAGCGTGGCCTTCATTAAGATGATAGGTTTTTATGTTATCATATCCAAGTTTTTCTAACATTCTATACCCGCAAATACCAAGAATCATCTCTTGAGCTATTCTTTGAAATGGATTTGCATCATATAACATATGTGTTAATTTCCTTTGCCATGGCTCATTTTCATCAAGATCAGTGTCTAATAAAATTATTGGTACTACATGCCCATTTCTGCCTACAATTTCATATTTCCAAGCTTCTACTTTAATCGTTTTATCTTGTAATTCGAAAACTACTTGTTGATCAATTTTCTCAAAATCAGTAGTGAAATCCCATTCCATTTCTTTTTCGATTTGTTCACCATTTGGCCCAATTTGTTGATAGAAATAACCAGCATCATATGTTAAAGTAACAGCTATCATTGGTAAGCCCATATCAGCCGCAGATCGAAGTGCATCTCCAGCTAGAATTCCTAATCCTCCAGAATAAATAGGTAAGCTGCTCTCTAAAGCAATTTCCATAGAAAAGTAAGCAATTTCTTGATTTTTCTCATGATCTTTAATTTTTAGAATACACCTGAGTATCTCTACTTAAATATTAAGGAGAAATATTACATTTAATATTATAAGGATATTCCTTAAAAAAAATTAATTTTAAAAGTCTCGTTTCCAGAAATTTTAAAATATGATTTTTGAATTTATTCTTTATAATAAATCAGTAGGACCTATAAAAAGGGACTATCTTTTAAAAGAATTATTTCGATAATTTTTTACTCGAATTTATTATATCACTCAAAAATAAATTATAGTTCAAGAAAAATCGATTATCAGAGTAATTTAACTTTATAAAATTTTATACATGACTTTAAAAGGGGAATTATCTGAATGAGAATAAAAAAAATTTGAGATTATAATAAACCGTGTTCGAAGATTTTAACTTAAATAATGTGAGTAATCAAGTTGCTTCATTATTCTGGTACTTTTTCTTTTTAGTAATTATATTTTCTGTTCTGGGATTACTTTATATTATATGGACTATGAAAAAGTTGTCACGTTTAGAGAATGGGACTGAAGAAATGGTAAAGATACACAATCTAATAAAATTAGGATCTAATGCATATTTAAAGAGACAATTTAAGACAATCAGCATTGTTTTAATAATTCTTTCTGGTTTGCTTTTTATTTTTGATATAACATTAGCGCTCTCTTTTATAATTGGTGCAATAACATCTCTGATTGCATGTTATATTAGTATGATTGCATCCACCATGTCAAATGTAAAAGTAACATTTGCTTGTAAAAATGATCTAAATAGCGCTTTGAATATAGGATTTAGTGCAGGGATGATTATTGGAGTTTCAGTAATTTCTATTTCTTTATTAGGAATTAGTATTTTATACATTTTATTTAATTTCAGTATTCAAAATATTGTAGGTTTTGCTTTTGGAGCATCTTTTTCAGCACTCTTTGCTCAATTAGGAGGTGGAATATATACAAAAGGAGCAGATATTGGAGCAGATTTGGTTGGAAAATTAGAATATGGATTACCTGAAGATGATATAAGAAATCCTGCTGCTATAGCAGATAATGTTGGTGATAATGTTGGAGATTGTGCAGGGAGAGGCGCAGATCTCTACGAATCATCTTCAGCAAATAATATTGCGGCTATGATAATTGGAGTTACTTTAAGTATAATTACAAACAATCCTTTATTTATTATTTTTTCATTAATTTCAAGAGCTTTCGGTAATATTGCTGGAATTTTTGGAGGATTCTTTGTAAAGGTTAAAGAAAAAGACAAATCTCCTATAACTGCATTTGCTAGAAGCTTAGTTGCTACAGCAGTAATTAATATAATCTTCTTTTCAATATTAACCCCGATTTTTTTTCAAAAAGGTTGGTTATTCTTATTCATTTGTTCTGTTTTAGGAATATTATTAGGATTATCCACTTATTTTATTGTAGATTATTACACTTCCTCAAGATATAGACCTGTAAAAGACGTGATAAAAAGTTCAGAAACTGGAGCAGCTACCAATGTAATAAGTGGTTTTTCTTTGGGTTTAGAATCCCCTACAATTCCAATATTATCTTTTGTAGTCGGAATAATTTTAACTTTTTTTCTTGGTGAACAATACGGAAAATTGAATCATTTTAATCCATATTTAGGAGGTGTATTTGGGATAACTGTTGCTACAATGGGTTTACTATCAATTACAACTATCATTTTAGCATTTGATGGGTTTGGGCC
>JBHLNY010000272.1:0-4551 GCA_048941065.1 Promethearchaeota archaeon | reverse complement strand
TGTCCAGTTATGGAGCTTTCTGTTGAAGATTCAATTGAAGAAATGAAAAAATTAATTGTTGGAGAGAATACTAAAGAAGTATTAAATAATTGTCAAAGTTGCTTTGCTTGTAATTTTTACTGTCCTGAAAATGCTCATCCTGCTGACTTGATATTGCAACGATGGAATGAACTATATAAAAAAGAAGGATTAAGAAAAAGAGGAGAGTATTTCATGACGTTGTATCCTCATTATCCAAATTTTCGATCTTATGTTATGGAACATTTACCAAAAAAAACAAAAGAACTAGTAAAAAGTTGGGCTGATCTAGAACCATTGAAAGGTGATACACTAACATATCCAGGATGTAATATAATTGTATATGCTGAACTTACACAAACTAGTTTTTTAAAAGATTTGGATATAAGAGGCAGACTTGAATATTGTTGTGGAGAGACATTATTTCGGACAGGGTATAAAGATGAATTATTTCAGATTACTAAAAGATTAAATAAATGGTTTAATATTTTGAAACCTAAAAATCTATTAGTATTATGTACAGCTGGAACAAATGTGTTTAAAAATATTCTTCCTCATTATGGTTTAACTTATAAATTTGAATCTATTAAATCATATTTACAATATTTATGGGAAAAATTAGAAAGTGGACAAATTCGAGTAAAAAAAAAATTGAATTTAACTGCTACTATTCAAGATTCGTGCTATTCGAAGATGTTTGGAGATGAATATATAGATCTTCCTAGAAAGATCTTAGAAAGAATAGGGATTAAAGTTATTGAGAGTGAATCTTGTAGAGAAAGTATGCGATGCTGTGGGATTGGAGCTGGTTTTTCTATTGAGTCTGCATATCAACCATTTAAAATGAGAATATCAACGATTAGAAATTTTAAAGACTTTAGAAAGACTAAAGCTGACATAATTTGTGTATATTGTGCTGGCTGTTTAGCTGTTTTTTACACAAACAAGCCATTATATTTTAGGAAAATTAAGGTATATCATATCATAGAATTAATACAAATGGCATTAGAAGAAAAACCAGCCCTAACTAATAAAGCTAAAAAGAAAAGAGGAAAGCATATTTTCTGGGGAATAATGAGAAAACAAGTTCCAAAGATCCTTTCTAAAAAGACTTTTAAACTTGCCGATATCCCCGAAGATCCCCCAAAATACGGTGAGACGTGGTAATTATGGTAGAAAGTAAAAGAACTACCGCATTTAGGGAAGATTTATGCAATCTATGTGGTCAATGTCTTCATTTATGTCCCGTTCTACAATTACCCTTAGAAGAAGCAAAAGAAGAATTTCAAAGATTAATAAAAGGTGAGGAATCTAAATTTGCTATTTATAAATGCAATACGTGTTTTTCATGCAATCTATATTGTCCAAAACAAGCTAATCCATACCAATTAATTCTTGAAAGATGGAATCAGAGATACAAAAGGAAAGGAGCTCCCCCACTTTATCACTTTGTATGCCCAACAGAAAATCGCAATATTTGGCAGCTTCTTAATTTATTCCTTTCTAATCAAGAAAGAAGGTGGATTTATAAATGGATGCACTATAATCCAAAACCGGATGACAAAATTTTGCTTATTGGAAATTATATACACTTATTTCCATTTATAATCGGTGAAAGCAAGTTATTAGATTATTTTAATCCAATTGACAGAATAGATCAATGGGAAGGAGGAGCATATTTATATCAAGGAGGATATCTAGATGTTGTTCAAAAAATTGCTCAACGTACAAAAAAGGATTTTGATGGATGGGGCGTAAAAGAAATAATAGCGGTTTTAGATGCTGTTGAGTTTATCTTTAATGAAGTCCATCCGAAAGAGATGGGAGTAACCCATCACCAAAATTTTGTTAATTTTAATCACTGGCTATTGGATAAATTAAATATTGGAGTAATTGAATTACCAAATAAACTTAACCTTACTGTGACAGTCCATGATAATTGCTATTCCAAGGTTTTAGAAGGAGCTTATTGGGATGTCCCCAGAGAAATATTAAAAAAATGTGGATGCACTATAATTGAAATGGAACATATTAGAAAAGATTCTTTATGTTGTGGATTTGGAGCAGGAGCATCTTGGGTTAAAAATGTGTCTATCCCTTTTGATATGATATCTGAAGGAATAAAAAAATTTAATGAAGCTGAAAATACAGGAGCAAAAGCTCTCGTTTCTTATTGCGGAGGTTGCGTATATCTATTATGGGCTACAAGGGAATTGATTGGAAGTAAAATTGATATTTATCATATTATTGAAATCGTTCGTATGGCAATGGGTGAATCCCTTGATTATCCAAAAGTCCACATTAAAAGAGCATGGGACATAATAACAATAATCACCTATTCCTTACTTATATTTATTTTTAAAAAGAACTTTTATATCCGTAGAATTACTTATGATACTGAATTTAGTACATTTAAACCAAAAAGATACAGAATATTAAAGATTTTACGGTATTTATTTAATATTTCAATTATTAGAAAGATTTATTCTAAATTATTTCGTTTGATAATGCCAATCATGAAAACAAGATGATTGAGGAAATACAATTGATAAAAAAATAAGATTATTATATTTTAGAAGTGATTTTAAATGTTTATACATATGTCTATACATTTTCCAAAACCAGAGAAAGAAAAATATTTAGTAGACTCTATGCATCGGTTTGGTGAAGCTATGAAAGGAAAAAAGGGTTTGAAAATGGCTTATACTACCAAGGATGAGGATACTAATCGCCTCGTCGGTATTGCAATTTGGGAAACTGAGGAGGATTGGCTTGCGGCTAGACCAGCTATGATTGAAGCTGTAAAGGATGATCCATTTGAAGATTGGGAATTAAAAGATCCTGACGTATTTCATTTAAAAATTGTATGAAAGGAGTAAAATGCCAAACAATACCTTAATCTTCTTAAGACACGCAGAAACTAAAGTAAACAAGGATTTAGCAATATCTAAATGGATTTTAACTGAGTATGGGAAAGAATCTGCAATTAATCTATTTAAGTTGGATTTATTAGAGGATGTTGATTTAATAATAACGTCAGATGAAGAAAAAGCATTTCAGACTGCATTTCCTTTAGCAGAAAAACTTAAAAAGGAAATAATAAGAGATAAAAAATTAAATGAAATAATGAGAGATAAAGGAAAATTTCTTAAAAAAGATGAATATCTAAAGACAATGAAACTATGCATGACAAATAAAAATCAGTCATTTAATAATTGGGAAACGGCAGAAAATGCTTTAAAACGATTTTCAAAAGAAATTGAAGAGATTGATTCAAGATATTCAAACAAATATATTTTAATTGTATCACACGGTGGTGTAATTAATTTATATTTTGCGAAGATACTTGGGAAATTGAATAATGTGTTTAGTAGAGCTTTAAGTAATTCTTTTTGTGATTACGGTATCATTCAAGATGGTAAAATAATAAAGGATATAGCAAACATCCCAAATTAACATTAAAAGATGGAATCTATTAATCTAAAATTTTTAAAAAAAGTCAAGTTTCAACAAAAACTAGATGAGCACGTATCTCAATGCTTAACGTGTGAGAGAAAGTGTAAAATTATTGCAGGAAAAACAGGATTTTGTCAAACTCGAATTAATCAAGATGGGGAAATCTACAGTATTGTTTATGGACTTATACCTGCCTTATCATTTAATCCAATAGAGAAAAAACCTCTTTATCACTTTTACCCTGGAACTATAGCTCTAACAATCGGTACGTATGGATGTAATTTTAGTTGTTTTTGGTGTCAAAATCATCATCTATCACATCCAAAAAAAGAAATAATTGAAATAGTTAAAAATTCGCATGAATTCCTCTCTCCAGATAATTTTATAGATATAGCACTAAAAAATAACTGCCAAGGAACTTCAATATCATTTAATGAGCCAACCTTACTATTCGAATATTCATTAGACGTGTTTGAATTAGCTAAGAAGCAAGGTTTGTATAATACTTATGTATCTAATGGGTATATGACTGAAGAAGTTCTCAGAGATTTAGCTAAGAATGGACTCGATGCAATTAATATAGATATTAAAGGAGGAACTGAAATGGTTAAGAAATATTGTGGAACAGATGTGGAAAATGTATGGCGAAACGCTAAATTAGCAAAAGAGTTGGGTATCCATGTAGAGATTACAACATTAGTAATCGATGGATTAAATTCTGAGAAGAATATTATTAAAAACATTTCTACAAGAATTTTAGAAGAGTTAGGAGAATTTACACCATTTCATATTAGTCGATTTTTTCCACAGTATAAATCTTATGACTATGGGTATAAAGTCTCAACACCCTTAAAAACAATGTATAAAGCCTATGATATTGCAAAAAAAGTTGGTTTAAAATATGTTTACATCGGAAACTTACCAAATACCGAATATGAACATACTATATGCCCCAACTGCTCTAAAACAGTTATAAAAAGAGTAGTTTTTGGGGTACAAGAACTCAATTTAGATAATAGAGGAAATTGTAAATTTTGTGGATTCTCTATTTGTAAAATGTAAAATTTTGAGTGGTAA
>JBHLNY010000271.1:0-4565 GCA_048941065.1 Promethearchaeota archaeon | reverse complement strand
ACAGTTTCAATTTTTAATGAATCTTCTATTTCAAATATACTTGATTCTTTACTCATTGTATTCAAAATATTATTCAGTTTGATATTTTGTTTGATTCATCATAGTAGGATTTATTAAATCTATTATTAAAAGGAATAACTTGACAATTACAATACTTTTCTTGGTAATTAATATTGATTTTCGTCAGTTATAAATAAATAACCCATTTTATAAAGTTTACCTCAGATCAATTTTTGAAATTGTTCTATTCTACCAGAATATTACAATATAGAAATAAAACAATTAAAAAGTAAAATAAAAATCTTTTTGAAATAAAAGAAATATAAAAAAATATAAATTAACCTATTTCGATGTCCATTTTTTTCCGTTCTTCAAGCAAAGAATCTACTACAGAAGGATCAGCTAATGTAGTGACATTTCCAATCTCTGTTCCAGCTGCTATAGCTTTTAAAATTCTCCGCATGATTTTACCACTTCGCGTTTTAGGTAACGCATCCGCAAATTGAATAACGTCTGGCTGAAATACTGGACCTATTTCTTTTCTAACATGCATCCGTATTTCTTTGGATAATTTAGCTGACTTTTCTACTCCCTGCATTAATGTCACATAAGCCCAAATGGCTTGACCTTTTATCTTGTGCGGGAAAGGAGCAACAGCGGCTTCTGCAACCTTAGGATGACTTACAAGTGCAGATTCTACTTCCATAGTTCCTATTCTATGCCCAGATACTTTTATAACATCATCTAATCTACCAAGTATCCAGTAATATCCGTCTTCATCACATCTAGCCCCATCTCCTGTGTAATAATATCCAGGATATCTTTCAAGATAGGTTGATTTAAATCGCTCAGTATCGCCCCAAACATCTCTTAACATTCCTGGCCAAGGTTGAGCCATTGCAAAATAACCACCTTCATCAGGTTCAGTAATTTCATCCCCCTCTAAATCAAAAATGATAGGTTTAATACCTAAGAAAGGCATACAACAAGAACCCGGTTTTGTAGGCGTTGCTGTAGCTATTGGAGTCATAATAAATCCACCAGTTTCAGTTTGCCAGTATGTATCAACTATGGGACATCTTTCTTTCCCGACAATTCTATGATACCAAGTCCAAGCTTCAGGGTTTATAGGTTCTCCAACAGTTCCTAAGACTTTCAAAGAACTTAAATCATGTTTCTTAACTGGTTCATTACCATATCTCATTAAAGCACGAATTGCTGTAGGAGCTGTATAGAAATGACTAACTTTATGACGTTCAACAATATCCCAGAATCGATCAACGTCTGGATACGTTGGAACTCCTTCAAACATTAATGTAGTGGCTCCATTTGCCAGTGGTCCATAAACTATATAGGAATGCCCTGTAATCCATCCAATATCTGCAGTGCAATACCAAATATCACCATCATGGTAATTAAATACAACCTTATGGGTAAATGATGTGAATAAGATATAACCTGCTGTAGTATGTTTAACTCCTTTTGGTTTCCCAGTTGTTCCACTTGTGTATAATATAAATAAGGTATCCTCGGAATCCATGAGTTCAGGTTCACAATCTTCACTCATTCCTTCAATAAAATCATGATACCAAATATCCTTATCGGTGTGGGGTACATCTCTTCCGGAACGTTTTACTACAATGACATGCTCGATTGTAGGAACATCATCAATAATTTGAGTAACATCTTCCATTTTGGGATAAAATTTCCCTGCTCTTAAGGTTTCATCGCTGGTAAATAAGAGTCGTGAGTCAGAATCATCGATTCGATCTTTAACGGCTTCTTTTGAGAAGCCACCAAAAACTATGGAATGAATCACTCCAAGGCGAGCACAAGCAAGCATTATTATAGCTAATTCAGGGATCATTGGTAGCCAAATTGTTACGCGATCTCCCTTTTTCAAACCAAAATTTTTCATACCATTGGCAACTTTGTTGACTTCTTTTAATAATTCGGAATAAGTATATGTTCTAACTTGTCCTGGTTCGTCAGCTTCCCAAATAAGAGCGTGGTTATCGCCTTTTCCAGCTTTTATATGCCGATCTAAGCAGTT
This sequence comes from Promethearchaeota archaeon, assembly GCA_048941065.1. Lineage (GTDB taxonomy): Archaea > Asgardarchaeota > Lokiarchaeia > Sigyniarchaeales > SOKP01 > Loki-b32. Next base: position 2,512 of record JBHLNY010000271.1, on the reverse strand, counting down.
ATAGGCTACATTTAGCTTTCCTCCAACAAACCATTTGCCAGGAAATAATTCTGTCTTTTCCCATACTTTTCCATAAGGCTCAAACCAATCAAGAGATTTTGCTTGCTCACCCCAGAAACCCTCCATATCTTCAATAGATTGCTGATAGAGTTTTTTATATTCATCAAAAGACATACCAGTTTCGGCAAATTTCTTACTTATCTTTCTAGGATCAAAAACACGTTTTTCAGTAAGAATACTTTCCATTTTTTTGTCTTCTTCAGACATAGCATTTCACAACTTTGAATTTCAATTATATTCGTATATTTTATCTAGTAAATTTTGTAAATATATTAAATACTTTAAAGATTCTTTTTCATTCTCATCAAGTTTAATATTTATATTTTAAAAATGACGAGATTAAGTCAAAAAAGAGATATATTAAATCATTTTTAAACATTTTATTTATAATTTCAAAAATATTATATGGATAAAGGGACCTTAATTAAAATAATAGATTGAAATTTTCTTTAAAATATTAGAAATTTTTTATTTAGATATCTAAAATGAAAAATAAAAATTTTCCAGATTTTGATTGGAGGAAGGAATGGAAAGATAAAGAGATCACAGCAGAAGAAGCCATCAAAAAAATTATCCCTGGTAATAGAGTATTTATAGATTCAGGGTGTGCAGAACCACAATTATTAACTACTGAGTTAATTAAGCATACAGAAGAGTTGTTTGATACTGAAATCCTGCATTTTTTAACAATCGGTCCTGAAAAATATTTTAAAGATAAAGCTGAAGATCTCTTTCGACATAATGCATTTTTTATCGGAAGAACACTCCGTGAAGAAATAAACAAGGGACAAGCGGATTATACACCTATTTATGCGAGTGAAATCCCTCCACTATTTAAAACAGGGAGAAAACACATTGATGTGGCACTTATCCAAATTACACCACCGGATCCTTATGGATTTTGTTCATTTGGAATTAATGTAGATATTGCAAAACCAATATCAAAATCATCTTATATTACGATTGCTGAAATTAATCCCCAAATGCCAAGGACGTTAGGTAATAGCTTTATTCATATGAAGGAGATTGATTTTTTTGTTTATAATGATATTCCATTACTCGAATTTCATTTTGATGAACCAGATGAAATAGCTAAAGGAATAGGACAGAATTTGGAAAATTTAATTGAAAATAAATCCACTATTCATGTCGGTTTTGGTGATCTGCCAAATGCTGCCTTAAGATTTTTAGGGGAGAAAAAAGATTTAGGAATGCATTCTCATTACATCACTGATAATATAATACCTCTTATTGAAGAAGGGGTTTTAACCTGTAGGAAAAAAAACTTTCATCCAGAGAAAATTATAACCAGTTTTGCTTTAGGAACTAGGAAATTATATGAGTTTGTAAATAATAATCCTTACATTGAATTTTATCCATCTGATTATGTTTGCAACCCTAGAATAATTGGAATGAATAAAAAACTGGTTTCAATAAATTCTGCTAGACAAATTGATCTAACTGGACAAGTAAATGCCTCTACAGAAGGATATCGGTTTTATTCTGGACTGGGTGAAACTATTGACTTTATGAGAGGGGCAGCTTTTTCTAAAGGAGGTAAACCGGTAATAATTATTCCATCAACATCTCGAGATGGTAAAAAATCAAGAATAGTATCTCATTTAGATGAAGGGGCAGGCATAATGTTATCTCGAGGAGATGTACATTATGTGGTAACTGAATGGGGTGTTGCTTATCTCCATGGTAAATCAATTAGAGAAAGAGTCCTAGAATTAATCTGTATTGCACACCCTAAGTTCCGTCAATCACTATTAGATGAAGCGAAAAAACTAAATTATATATATTCTGACCAAGTGCTTTCATGTGATGATAAAGGGCGGATTTGTCTTTATCCCTCTCAATATGAAACTATTTATAAAACACATGATAATCAAAAGATAAGAATTCGTCCTGTTAAAACTACTGATGAACCATTATTAAGAGATTTGTATTATTCTTTGAGTGAGAGAGATAGATATTTAAGATTTTTTGAATTAAAAAAAGAATTTACTCATTCTAAAACGCAATTTGAAGTCAATATTGATTATAACAATATTTTTTCCATTGGAGCATTTATAGGTGAAATTGGAAATGAAAAAATGATAGGAAATGCTACCTATTATTTAAATCCTAAATTGAATATGGGAGAGTACAGTTTTCTTGTAAGAGATGATTATAGAGGGAAAGGGATTGGAAGATATCTCTATCAGCACATAATTATTATCGCAAAAGAGAGAGGTTTAAAAGGACTTTATGGTAACATTCATATTCAAAATAAAAGTGCGGTTAGAATTATTCGAACAGGAGGATATACAAAAATAACTCCACCACAAGCTGATGAAAAGGAGTTATTTTATGAAGTCTTCTTTGATAAAGAAAATTCTATGGAATAAATAAACAATATTTTTATCTTTCTTCTTTAATTATTACTTTTATTGCTTATGAAGTTCAA
>JBHLNY010000029.1:0-19569 GCA_048941065.1 Promethearchaeota archaeon | reverse complement strand
TTTGTAAGTGCAGCAGCTGGTGTAAAAATTTTAGCTCCAAATATCGAAGATGTGGTAGCAGGATCACCTTTTAGGGGGATTGGAGACCCTTCAGAGGAAGAAGCCGTCTATAACGAAATTGAAGAAGAAGTTCAGGCCATTAGGTTTAAAACAGAAAAAGCCGGTGTAGTTCTAAAGGCAGATACATTAGGATCTCTTGAAGCATTAGTAAATTTTTTTACTAAAAATGGTGTCAAAATTAGTGTTGCTGATGTTGGTCCAATTAAAAAAGAAGATATAATGAATGCAAATATTGTTAGAGATTTAGATCCTTATTCAGCTACCGTTTTAGGTTTTAATGTTCCGATATTACCTGAAGCTCAAGAACAAGCTAATATTGATAATATCAGAATCTTTACAAATAATGTTATTTATCGACTATTAGAAGATTATATTGAATATGCTGAGACTAGAAAAGCGGAAGATACTGCTAAAGCATTAAGTGAATTAGTATTACCCGCAAAGATTAGAATGCTCCCAGATTTTATATTTAGAAATTCTAATCCTGCTGTCTTTGGTGTAAATGTTGAAGCAGGAACATTATATCCGAAAGTATCTCTAATAACTGATAAAGGCAAAAGAGTTAAAAGAGTACATCAAATTCAAGATAAAGGTCAAACCCTAGAAAAAGCAAACAAAGATTCAGAGGTTGCAATCTCTATCCGGGGTATCGAAGTAGGGAAGGATATAGCAAAGGATGAAATTTTATTCGTAAATGTACCAGAATCTCATGTACGACAACTAATGGGAAAATTTTTAGATGAATTAACAACTGACCAGAAACAAGCTCTAAGAGAATTTATAATACTCATGCGAGCTTCTACACATCCTTGGTGGGGAATGTAAATTCTCTAGAGTTCTCTTATTTATTATTTAATTCTTTTCTAAGAAATTCCTCAAACTCATTTCGCTCTTCTTCGCTTAATGGCTTTAATTTTGGCTGTTGTATTAAGTCTCTAACATATTTAAAATATTTTAAAGCTTCTTTCTCCTTACCAGTTTCTTTCAGATCTATACCAACATAAATTAAACTCCTTCGATACCATGTAGCATGATTAGGTGTAAAATTTGTAATATCAACCTTAAAAGCTTGAAATTTTTTAATATAACTCATAGTTTCTTTAATAAAGGAGATATCATTTAACACCAAATTATGTCCCAAAATGATCACTTCTGTTTCAATATCACAATAATTTTGGAGAGTTTCTAAATATTTGTCCATTCTGTGCCATGTTAAAAGAGGGATTGGATCAATAAGATTATCTCCAACAAATAAAACTTTATCAATTTGGTCATAACAGCTTGTAGAGTCTTCTGAATGACCTGGGCTATAGAAAAATTCAACATCATCTTCAGGAAAGATCATTCTCTCTTTAAAAACTATAGAAGGGTAGGCTATACTTGTACCCTCTAGAAATTTTTTATCTTCCTCTGTTATATCTTCAATTGATTTTATCATTTTTTCACGACATAATATGTGACTAATAATTTTAGCTCCTTCAAATGCCCCATTTCCTCCTATATGATCAAGATGGAAGTGACTATTAAACACTATTATTGGTTTCCTGTCGAGGTTCTCCTTTTTAAGATACTGCCTAATCCCATTCATTTGTTCAATCCCTAAACCTGTGTCGCAAACGAAAAGATGGGTTTTTCCATTTATTACATAAATTTGGATTGACATTGATACTTGAGGAAATGGATTAAAATCAGGAAATATAAATAAATATCCTCGGCTACCGATTTTTTGTACTTTCATAGATATTCTAAATACCAAAAATATATATATTTTTATCCTACCATTCACGTTAATCGAATAATTAAGTTAGAATAAATTTTTGAATGTTATTAAAATAAATTTGTTAATTTACTTTATTTAGGAGCTATTTTATAAGGATAAATCTTTACCAATCATGTAAGAGTTCAAAAAAAATATTAAATAGAATTTTTCAATGACTACTTTAAACAATATTTTGAGAGAAGTTTTAAAAGAAGTTGTTCCAACGACTCAGGAGATAGATCTAATTAATAATATTACTGAAATTTTGAAAAAATTATTAGATAAAAAAGCTAAAGAGTTGAATATAGACTATACCAATATTGAGCCACAAGGATCAACTGGAATTAAAAAAACACAGTTAAAAGATGATTTTGATATCGATCTCTTTGTTGGTTTAGATTATAACTTATATAACTCAAAATACAAGGGTTTAAGTAAAAATAAATTAAAAAAGGAATCTAAAAAAGATTTTTTAAAATTATGTAACAATTGGATAATTAAATCTTTAACGTTAAAAGAATTTATAAATCCACAACTTTTGTTTGCTGAACATCCTTATGTAACAGTAGATTATGTTGTAGATAACATTAAAATAAAAGTCGATATTGTTTTATATTTTGATTTAGATAAACTATTCATAGAACAAAACGGACCAATCACCGCAGTTGACAGATCCCCTTGGCATGGTCGATTCATAAGAGATGAATTATCTTCTAAACAAAAAGATGATGTAAGACTTTTAAAACAATTTTTTAAATCTTGTCATTGTTACGGGGACATAAGTGCTGTTGGGAAGGTAGGATTCATCGGGTATAGTGCCGAATTATTAATCTATTATTTTGGTAATATTCAAAAACTTTTTCAAAATTTTCAAACTTTAAAAAACAAACCTTTAGATTATTATAAAAGAAATAGTAATGAATTAAAGAAAATCCAACACTTTCAGAATGATTATCTTTTAATTATAGACCCTATAGATAAGAATAGAAACGTCGCATCAGCTATATCTGGAAGAGCATATACATTTTGTAATGAAAAGGTAAAGCAGTTCTTGAAAAAGCCATCTAAAGAATTTTTCATACAAAAACAGATTCCAGAAGCAGATATTACTAATGTTAATGATCCTGAGTTATCAAAAATCTTCATAATAGAATTAAAAAATAAAGCTGAAAATATTCATTATACAATAATTAGAGATAAATTATATTCACTAGCAGAAAGCATTAAAGCCAATGGAGAAAGGGAATTTTCTCATGCAGAACGATTTGGAAAGATTATCTTTGAGGTGTTTTTTGAAGATGATATTGATGAATATAACATCGTTTTTTATTGTGAAAAGCCACAAACTTCGAAAACATATATTCGAAGAGGGCCTCCCGTTAAAGAAAAATTACATGCTAATAATTTTAAAGTAAAGAATCCAGAATATTATGAAAAAAACGGACATCTATGGGTAGAAACAAAAAGGCAATTTACAAGTTTTTCTTACTTTTTAAGGAATTTTATCAAAGAAAAAGTTCCTGAAAATTTGGAAATTATTAATATTTCAAAATCATTTAATGTAAAAACTTCTTCTGGAAAAAAAGCTATATACATATTAAAAACTATGGTTTTACCTTTGTGTCATTAATATTAGAGTATTCTATTTTAAACTTTAAATTTGAATTATAATTTTATATTTCATATTTAACAACTATTTTAATAGTCATTATTATGGTAGCAGAAATCGAATTAAAACAAGAGGTTATACCTTTAAAAAGCAGAATGTGGGTTTCTGGGGCTGATGCTGCAGTTGCTTTAATGCAAACGTTCATACTTACGCTTATCAGTTATTACTTTATATCTATTCGAGGACTTGATCCAGTCCTCGCGGGTATAGGATGGCTAATTTTTGGTTTTTGGAATATGGTAAATGATCCAATATTTGGATATATTACCGATCGCACAAAAAGTAAATTAGGACGAAGAATCCCTTATATTCGGTACGGGGCTCCCTTGATTGCTTTATCCTATATTCTATGTTGGATATATTGGCCAGGTTCGCAAGCTGATCAATTAGCAATGTTTATACAATTATTAGTTTTTCTTTTTTTTTACGATCTCCTATATACTGCTGTAGCCTCAGCTCTTTATGTTATGCCCTATGAAATGGCTGTATCGAACAAAGCACGTGGAAGCATTTTTTTCTGGAAGGTCATATTCAGTGTATTTGCAATGGTTGCACCACTTTTATTAATAGATATAATTAAGCCTGATACTAACGCTGATTTACTTTTTTTTCAATTATTTCAAATTTCATTAGGAATCTCAGCTGGACTAATTATTTTTCTAAGCACTTTCTTCTATGAGGAAAAGCAGTTTCCTAGAGAAGAAATAAAAGTTCCTTTCTTGAATTCACTTAGAAACACATTTAAAAACAAATCCTTTATTGTGTTTGAAGTTATTAGCTTTACTATCATTTATGTTCAAGGAGGGATTTTAACAGGAGTACCGTTCTATACTAGTGAATTAGAAATGCCGATGATGATACTATATGCGTTTTTGGGTAGTGGAATAATAGTAGGTATTATCCTTTTCATAATAAGAGGTCAAGCCATGGGTGTAAAAAAGGCACTGCAAATAATGTTTCTCATTTTTTCTGCGGGATGTTTTATAATACTCTTTTTTGGAAGATTTTTAGTCCTTACAATGATAGGATTTGTTGGATTAGGCATAGGATTAACAGGCGCATTATATTTAATTCCATTAATGAATGGAGATGTGATTGATAAAGATGAAGATATGACAGGTCAAAGAAGAGAAGGAATGTATGCAGGCATTAACTCTTTTATAACTAAATATGCTTATAGTATTGCAGAATCTGCTTTTCTGTTTATTATAGCTATCTTTGGATATGATAAAGATTTAGAATCAGGACAACAACCATTTCGGGTAGAAACAGGTATAATTATAGGATGGATGTTATTACCAGCATTACTTCTGTTGTTATGTTTTTTTGTAATAAAATTTTATCCTCTAGCGGGTCATGAATGGGAAAAAACAAAATTAAGATTAGCAGAAATTCACAAACAGAAAGAAATTGAAACCTTAAAGAAATTAGGTTATAAATACGTTGAATAAGATAGAAGAAATTAAGAAAAACAACTAATATTATGCAGTTCTCCTTTTTTATTTTAAAATTAGGAATACAAAATTTTTTGTCGCCATCAACGCAAGTTTAAATATTCGAAGTATATATTATTTTTAGAAATTTCTGATTAAAATAGTTACCGTTATTCAGAAGGAAAAACATTGATAAGAGATTTACAGGACTTATGGATTATAAAAGAAGGAGGGGTAGTTGTATTTAGTAAAAAGAATAACGAGAATATCAATGACCAGTTTATAGGAGGTTTTATTAGTGCACTATCTTCTTTTACAAAAGTTATCCTAAATGATATGTTATCGCATTTTGCTACTCATAATTTACAGGTAAAAATCTTATCTAAAGAGGGATTCATGTTTGTGGGCAGATTTCCTAAAAAGGCAAAAGATAAACAAGTAAAAAAAGAGCTGGATTTCATCGTGAGTAAATTTTTTGAACATTTTCCTCCAGACCAATTAAACAAATTTGGTACTGATATGAGATATTATCAAAAATTTGAAGATGTCCTTACTCACAGTTATGAAACGTTAACAGACTATATTTCTTATATTTGGAATAATAAAACAAATGAGTAATGTTTATTTAGGCTTAAAAAAATTTCACTTCTTTTCTTGGTAGATCCAGTTTATAGCCTATATTCATAAAACTTTTATGATTTAACATATTTTTTTCCTTAATTTTAAGATAAGAATTTTTTAATAATACAAACGCTAAATTTTTAAACTTAAATAATAAAATATTGGTGAAAAACGATAGTAAAGGTAAAAAATGAGGATGAAATTGCCAGGGCGATCACTTCTGGCTCATACGACAAAAAGCGCATATTCTCGATTACTGCCCATATAGATCATGGCAAAACCACAGCTACAGATTATCTATTACGCCGAGCTGGACTGATGAGAGAGGAAGATGCAGGACAGCTTCAAATGACCGATTCTGACGATGAAGAACAAGAAAGAGGCATAACAATATTTACATCAGTTGTTTTACTCGCATTTCAGGACCCAAGAAAACCAGATGATTACGAACCCTACATTTTCCAATTAAATGATACTCCCGGACATATTTCATTTACAGGAGAAGTATCACGTGCTCTGAGAGGTAGCGATGGAGCCATAATCTTAGTTGATGCTCTTGAAGGAGTAATGACTCAAACTGAGACTAATATAAGGCTAGCTGTTGGTGAAGAAATTTGTAAGCCAGTTCTGTTTATCAATAAAGTTGACCGTTTAATAAGTGAATTAAAATTAAGTCCCCAAAAAACTTTTGAGAAGATAGACAAGATTACCAGAGAGGTTAATGATTTAATTAAAAAAGTAAGGCCTGAAGGTTCAGATTGGTCAATAGATTTTGCAAATAATTCCGTTGCTGTTGGATCAGCAAAACATGGGTGGGGTTTCACTTATGAAATTTTACTTGAAAAAAACCTCAAGCCACAAGATGTTTTTCAAAAATATGAAGAAGGGAATATTCAATGGTTAAGAGATAATTTACCCCTTGACGAATCAATGTTAAGAATGGTCGTGGATCATTTACCAGATCCTATAACCGCTGCAAAATATAGAATTCCTCATCTATGGGGAGGAGATTTAAACTCAGAATTAGGACAAGCATTAGTAAAAAGTGATCCTAATGGACCATTATACGGGATGATTACAAAAATATTTCTTGACCCGAGACGCAATTATCAAGCCACACTGATTGGTAGAGTTTTCTCTGGGACATTCGATCAAACGGATTCAATCTACTTGCTTGGAAGTCGAACTGCAAATCGAGTAAAAAGATTAGGAGTTATGGAAATAACAGATCTTTTAGACGTTCCTAGGATTCCAGCAGGAAACTTATTTGCATTATATGGGTTTATATGCCCTTCTGGAGAGACTTTTATCCATAATGAAATGGTTCCGAAAGATAAAAATGAAATCTCTAAAATTCCTACGTTTGAAAAGATACATTACGCTTGTAAAGCAGTTGTTTCTAGAAGTATTAAGTCAAAAGACCCACATGATTTAGCTAAACTTGGTGAGGTTGTTACAAAATGGTTACAAGCGGACCCAACAGCAGAATTCCGTTTAGATAAGGAGAGTAAAGAATATATACTTTCGGGGATAGATCCGCTCCAAATCGAGATTTTAACAAAAAGAATAAATAATCAAGTTAAAATCGATATAGGAGAACCAATTATTGTATATAGAGAAAAAATTAATGCTAAAAGCAAAGAATTTCATACCAAATCGTCAAATGCTCATAATCGACTTCTGTTATATATTGAACCTTTAGATGAGAAAACCGAAGAATTAATTGATGAAGGAAGAATAACTGATTTACAGGACATAAAAGAGCGAGCTCAAATTTTAAGGGAAGAAGCTGGATGGGATACAAAAGAAGCCAGACGAATTGTAGATGTTTTTAAAGGAAATATCTTAGTAAATGGAACTTCTGGATTACAAAGATTTGATAGAATAAAAAATGATCTTGTAAGTGCATTTAGAAGCTGGCTTAGTGAATGTATCATAGCTAAAGAGCCAGCTATGGGCATTAAAGCTGTATTTACTGACATGGTTATTCATGAAGATCCAAGGCATACGCAGTATGCCCAGACTGCTAGTATGAGTTATTCTGCCTTATCCTTATCTATGCTTAATGCCGATCCTCATCTTTTTGAACCAGTTCAACGAATAGATGTAAAGACTCCTCAAGGAACTGAAGGAGGAGTAAACTCAATAATCAATAGGCATCGTGGTCGAATAAATAACGTTATACCAGAAGGAGAGTACGTAAGAATTCAAGGACAAATTCCTGCAGCAGAGATAATAGGCATTGCTGATGAAATTAGAAGTTCTACACAGGGAAGAGCCTTTTTCGGATACGAGTTCAAGGGTTTCGAGAAAGTACCTCCTTCTTTAGAGGAGGAAGTAATTTTGGAAATACGCAAAAGGAAGGGAATGCCACAGGAACTTCCAAATACGAAGAGTTGGGAAAGGTTTATCTACAAGAGGACCTAATCTTTTTTATATCTATTTTTATTAACTCTATGATATTCTTTTTGTATGCTAAATGTTGATTTTTTTATAATTTAGATAATATATTTTTTTTTATTATTTAATAGAGTACTATCAAAGGATTATAATCTTCGGGTTACTCTACTAGACTAACTAATATATACCCCAATAGCAGTACAGCTCCTCCTATCATTAAAAAAATCATTCCAAAGCCCATAGTAAATCTAACATCCAATGGATATATAAAGATTGGTTCATGCGTAACTCTTGTCCCAATTAGAAAATTAAAATAAAATAATAGAAACATTTGACTTGTTAATAAGGAAATACCCATTACAACCCACATGATCTTTGCTATTTTGAGCCGATTAATCCTAGACATTACTAAAGTCGCAGAGATTATTGATATTAGAGAAGCAAAGACTATCGATATGATAATACTCATTACTATTGATATAAGATATATTCTAATAATTCTGATCTCAGAATAAGAATCGATATAAGAATCGAGTGCATCAATAATTCCCCCGCCAGTTAGATACAGCTTATCTTGAATGTTAAAAGCAGGACTATAATCAATTGAAACATTCATCATAGGAAAAAATAGAGATATAATCAAACAGATAAGTGTAATTAAAGGAAATAAAAAACCCCAATATCTAACATCTACCATAAGATTTCTTCCTCTTAAAACTTTAAATAATAAGTAATCAACTATTCTTAAAAAATTTGATTGCTTAATAAAAGAGAACGATAAATGTATTATAAATTAAAAATTTGTCTTAATTCAGTAGTATCATTTACAAGATAATCCGGATTATGTTCTCTTAAAGTTTCTTTTTGAGCTAATCCACTGGCAACACACACCATTTTAACATTAGCATTTTTCCCTGCTTCAATATCAGTGGTCATATCTCCTATAAAAATAGCTTCTGAGGATTTAATTTTCCATTTCTCAAGAATCTTAAGAATTCCTTCAGGGCTAGGTTTAACTTCTGATACTTCGTTAAATCCAATTATAGTTCCAAAATATTTAGTTAAATTAAATTTCTCTAAAACTTCTTCAGCATATTGGCTTTTATTATTAGTCAATATGGCTAAATTTAACCTTTTTGAAAGCTTTGAAATTAAATCATCTACACCATTAAATATAGTAGCTTCTTCTCTATACTTATTAAACTGATTAAATAAAAAAATTGCTATGCGTAACTTTTTGAAGAAACTGAGCCCTTCCAAAGAGTTTATTTTAAGTAACTCATAAGAATTTAAGAGTATTTTAGGGACGGGATAATTTTGGATTTCTTCAATCAAATGAGCAATTTCCTCCATGACGGCATCCCGATTAACCTTTAATTGATATTTTTCTATTCCATCATCGACAGCTTTAATGATCGCATCTGTAATATCGTATATGACTCCATCCAGGTCAAAGATGATTCCTTTATAATTTTCTAAATTTATTTTATCCATCTTAAAGTGAATTAATGTTTAGAATAATTTTAACTATACTAAAATTTGAAAGCGTTAAAAAAGATCTTTTTAAAATTCTATAAAGTAGTTGTTTTAATAGCTTTTATTAATTTCTTACAACTCTTTATTTCTTAAAACCTAAATACAAAACCCATGAGCTAATAACCATTAAGATTCTGATAAAAACCAAAGTTACCCCTGGACTAATTAATGAATCACCTGTTCCACCTATTACAAAAATTAAAAATCCTAATGATAAGAATAAAAATTTTCGTCTTAATATTCCTGTTGATTGAAAGCTCTTATATAAAAACCCAAATCCATTAAAGATTAGAATGGAAAGTAAAAAAATAGCAATAAGTATGAATGTGGGATGTCCTAAAACAAAACTAGCATCAATTAAGTCTTCTCCTGGATTTTCCAATATAAAAGTAAAAGAATGCATCGTATTATAAAATAGAAATAACTCAAAAATTTCCCCCAAAATAATATAGATTGATACAATAAACCATTTTTTATCCGGTTTAATGAGTTCTGCCCCAATATACATAGCACATATAAGACTTGGAGCAACCCACATATAGCTCAATCTTCCATATATACCAATTGTTACGGGGTTTTCCAAATTATCTCCCGTCAACAAAACAGACATAAAGTCAGAAAAAGGACCTAAATAAAAAAGACCTGCAAAAAATGTCATTATACCCGCAAAAGTAAGTAGCTTTGCCTTTAATTTTAATGATTTGCGAAAAAATAGTAATCCAAAAACACAGGAAGATATAATAACGCCTGTTGCTGATAATCCATCAAGCAAACCAGTATAAGAAATCAATTTTAATTTCACCATCTCCTAAACAGTTAGGAAAATATTTTAATTTTACGATCTTTAAGTTTTTTCTTATTTCTTCCAGCTTCACTTTTTTTTCATAATAAAGGAAAACATTTTCTAATTTTAATTATACGAATATTAATATTTAAAGAATTGAAGAACTAATATTTATATAGATAAAATTGAATAAAATGCCTATTATCTAAATAGAAGATATTATGAATGAAATTAAAGAAGAAAAACATGATAAAAAGGATGAAAAAGAGGAAGAAGGAGAAGAAGACGACTTGCAAGCTTATCTTACTGATATGAAAGCACTTGAAACTGATTTTTCTGATTTAGATGATTTGGACATTGAAGAACTTCAAGAAATGCAAGAAGCCATAATAAAAGTTAAAGAAGGTGAAGAATTAGTTAGCGAGGGAATCTCTGAAGAAACTAAAGACTCTGAAATCGTTTTAGAATTGGAAGAAGAAAAAGAAATAAAAGAAGCAATGCTTTCAGATTTTTCTGATATGGATGAAATTGACATGGATGAATTAAGAGACATGAAGGAAGCAATAGAAACTGTTAAACATGGAGACCTTACGCCTTCAGAAGAAGCTATTGAGATTCGACCACAAGTAATATCCACTGAATTAGAACAGAGAATTAAGGAAGAATTAGCTAAACGAAAAGAATTAGAAGTAGAAGAAATAATAACTCCTGAAAAATTTCTCAAATATCTTAGAGAAAAAAGGGATAAGATCTGGTATCATGCCTTATACTATTTAGTTTTTCATGTAGAAGATAATATTGCTTCAAAGGAATTACTATATGATGTATTAAAAGAAGTAACAAGTAAATCACCTATTGATCCCATCCCAGAACATCAATTTTATTTTGGTTTAGGCTATCTTTTGAGATTATCATTAAATACTAAACAGGTAATCCGTTTTTTGAGAGATGGTAAATTTAAAGTTAATGTGAGTATAAAGGAATTAAAAGAATTGTTAGAGGAAGCTGGTGACCCGATAAGTATTAGACCTGTTATCAAAGAAGAAGAAAAGAAAAAAATGTTCAAAGAGTTTCTCAAAGATGATTTTCTCGATATATAATAAGATCTTATATATAAAATTCATTAAGTATGACAGAAAAACCCTCTTTATTAATAATAGGAAATTCTAATGTAGGAAAAAGTTCAATAACAAAACTTTTACTACCAAATCCTCGAAAGTTTAAAGGTAAGATTGGAAAGCATCCTGGAAGTACATTATTAATAAAACCCGTTACTCAAACTAATTTACCGTATAAAATAATAGATCTTCCAGGTTTTGGATATATTAGAAGTACTAGCAAAAGACGTGAAGAACATATAAAGAAACAAATTGTTTTACATATTGAGAAACATCATCAAGATTATTTTTTTGGTTTGGTAGTTATTAATATTTTAAGAATTGAGGACGAAATTAAAAAGTATTTTATTCATAATCAAGACACTATACCTCTAAGTTTTGAATTGATAAAATTTTTGAGTGAATTTGATATTCCCATTTTATTAATTTTTAATAAAATAGATAAAGTATCCAATTTTGATAAAACTAAAAACATTAACTTATTTGTTGAATCTGGAAAGAAATATGAATTAAATTTAGTTCAATTGAATGACTATAAATCTAATACCAAAACACAAATTCCATATTTAGAATTTTCAGCTTTAAAAAAGATAAATATTGAAAAATTAAAAGCAATAATTTATAATGTTTTAAAAAAAAAATTTTAAAAAATTCCCCAGAGCTTCACTTTTTCCATGTATTTTTTGTAAGCTTCTCCAAACTTCTCTATATTTACTTTATCTTCCCATATTGAGCTTATTAAGCATAAGAGAAAAGATATTAAAGCAAATATTAATGAAAAAAAAGAGGGGATCCATATTATAACGCCAATGTCTGCCACAGCAAGTCCGAAGTACATTGGATGCCGCATATATTTAAACCATCCTTTCATGATAATTACAGAAGTATCTTCCCAGTGTTCTCCTTGCCCATATTTTTTCATAGTTATCACTTGGCTGATAAAAATAAAAATACCTATAAAAATTAATAAAAATCCAGTTATTGTTAAGAATAAATTTTGATAAAAAAATTCAAAATATTGTCCCAGGAGTGCTGCCGTAAAATAGAAAGCTAAAGCTAAAGCCTCTGAGATCTCATATTTTGTTTTCGTTTTTAGCACAGATAAGACCCAATAACTGCAATATATCATTAAAGCAATCCAGATTATTAAAGGTATAAAATCTGTTAACATGGTATTTCTCTCACTTTTTCTGATTGCAATATCTAATTAACCCTAATATAGGATTGAGGCGTGGTACTTTTTCTTTATATCTATTATAATCTTCACCAAATTTATCAATAAGTTTTTTGTCCTCTACATATGTCCATTGATATGTTAAAACTACGATAATGATGCTAAAGATTAAACTCAGCCATAATTGGGTCCATAATGTAATACTGATAGTAAATAATATTCCTCCGAAATATTGTGGATGGCGAATTATAGCATATGGACCTTTTTTCACTAACTCAGTTGTATGTACATAACTCTTTCCCTTTTGTACTCCCCCTCGTTTCTTAAAAGTCCAAAATGATATTAGACCAAAATAAAGGCTAAATCCCCAAATAATATATCCAATATAAACTAAAATTATCAAATTCAATTCATTAAAGAATATGAACATCAGGATTATTTGAATTAAAAAAGAGATTGTAAATAGTGTTGTAAAAATTATGTTCATGAATTTAATTTTTTTTTCTTTTTTACTAGTCATTCTTTCACTTTTCACCTTTTTTTCCCTATTATTTAATATTTTTGTTATTTCTTTTTATATACTTGATAAATCCCAATATCAAATTCATTCTGGGGACTTTTTCTCTGTATTCTCTGTATTCATTCCCAAATTTTTCTATGAGTCCATTTTCTAAAATGTAAGTTTCCCCATAAACGATCGAACATATAAAAAGAGCAAAGATCACCAGTAACCAATGTTGAGATATTAAAGTCACCGAAATGCTAAGCAGTATCCAAGATAACCAATATGGATGCCTAATAATAGCGTATATTCCCTTATCTACTAACTTAGTGGTATAAATATGACTTTTTCCTACTTCAATTTTGCCATATCTCTTGAATGCTTGTCTTGGAAAGGCTCCAACCACTATAAAGAAAGCCATGAAAACCCATCCAATCCAAGTAAGAAAATCAAGATGATAATAATTGTATAAGAAAAATACTAGAACTATTTGAGTAATTAATAATGGCCAATAGATTAGAGATGGAATCAATTCTTTAAATAAGATCTTTTGTCGAGAAATTCTATCATCAACTTCATTCTCAATTTTATTTTTGGTTATAATAGCATCTTTCAACATTTTCTATAAACTACCTAAAATTTTAAATAATGGTTATCATAATATATAATTAAGATTAAATATTTAAACTTAACTATTCAAATTTGACCATTAACTGAAAATAATATTAAATATGCACATATAAGTATTTGAGGAAATTCTATGCCAAAAAAAAGATTTACGCCATTGAAAGTATTTATATTAGGAGTAATGAACACAATTCCTAGACCAATGAGTGGTTATGAGCTCATTTCTTTTGCAAAAGAATGGCGTTATGATCATTATATTAAAGCTACAAATGCATCTTTTTATTATACTCTAAAGCAACTTGAAGGAGATGGATTTATCAAAGAAGTAGGATCTAAGCAAGAGGGTAATCGTCCTGAGCAAACTATCTATCGATTATCAAATAAAGGAAGGAAAGAATTCCAAGAACAGGTTTCTTTTTTCCTTAATCAAACACAAGAAACATATTTTGATATAGACTCTTCTACACCTTTTATTATGCTTTTTGGTACAGCTAAGGGAAAGCAATTCATATTAGATTCTATAGACAAGCAAATAATGGAGAGAAAGGGGATGTTCAAGCATGCTGATGAAGGGGAACAACTAGTTAAATCTCATCATCTCTATGATTTAAGCCCTTTTTATATATTACCGTTAAAACATTGGAGATTTCACAATGAAGCAGAGATAAGATGGTTAATGTTTTTTAGAGAAATGGTTGAAAGCATTGAAGATTTTAAAGAACAATACGATAAAATCTTAAAAAAAGTAATGTCACTAACTCAAGAATAATAAAGACATGTTAATTATTATTTTTAAAAGCCTAAATAATTAGAAATAATCTTCCTAAGCTCAGAATATTCTGTAGCGACATCAAATTGTGAAAATTCTTTCAGAACTTTTTCTGGTGGTCTAAATAGAATTCCATTATCTGCTTCCATTAGCATATTGATATCATTATAAGAATCACCAACAGCAATAACTTTATAATTCATTTCTCTAAATTTCTGGACGGTAATTCTTTTCATATCTTTAATTCTCAATAAATAATCAATGATCATTCCATTTTCATTAATTTTAAGACTATGACACAACAAGGTTGGATATCCTAGTTTCTTCATAAAAGGCATAGCAAATTCAATAAATGTATCAGAAACTATTATAACTTGATTTATTGATTGAAGCCAATCCATAAATTCTTTAGCTCCAGGTAATAGATTCATGCCTTTAACTATATCTTGAATATCCTTTAATTTTATATTATGCTGGGTGAGAATTTCAAGTCGTCTTCTCATAAGTTTATCATAATTTGGTTCATCTCTTGTTGTAATTCTGAGTTCCTTAACGTTTTTAGTCTTAGCTACATTAATCCATACTTCTGGAGTGATAATTCCCTCTAGGTCTAAGCAAACAATAAACATGGTTACTTAATTATATAGTAAATACTTTTTGAATATTTTTTTATAAAAAATATAGATTATAAAGCTAATAATTAAGATTATAGTTCAATATATCCATTCTAATTTTATAGAGTGTTAATTTTTGGATCTTTTTCTTTTTCCCAGTTGATCGCAAATAGAAAATCTCTACTCGTTTCATTTTTATAGATAAGAGGAAATCCGCTTAATTCTTCAAATTTTAAAGCAATATTTAGCAAATAATCATATTCTGGGAAAAAAGATTGAAGTGGTTTTTCACTTTTTAATCTCTCTTTTATTAATAAAGCTTTAGCTTGCAATGTAAATCCTTTGATTTCAAAAAAGTTTGGATTCGCTTTTTCAATAATTTTTATATATTCTTTAAGATATTGTTCTTTTAAATTAAGATCTTTAACAGCTGTTAATCTCACTAATGTTCGACAAGATAATGATTCGATTAAATCTAAACTTTCAAGGATATTTTCCCAACCATTTTTAATCATCGGACGGCAAGTTTTCTTATATAAGTCTTCATTTGAAGCAGGTAAGGTAATGTATAATTGCGTAGGTAATGGATCAAGTTTTCCTATCTTTTCTGGTAATGTACCATTTGATACAATAAAGGTAGTCATATTACGTTTCTTAAATTCTTGGACATATTCAGAAATGCGTGGATATAATAATGGTTCTCCGTCCAATGAAATTGCAGCATGATTAGGATACATTGCCTCACCATGCGCTTGCATGATCTCATCGGGAGTTGTTAATTGCCTATTGATTAATAATTCAATTTCATCTCTTGATTTAATACAACATTTAAAGTCGTCATCAAGTTCAAAATCTCTAAGTGTTTGATCTCTCGGTTTGATGAATTCTTGGTTTTTTAGTAAGTTAATTGCCCGTTCAATTTTATTTTTAGATACATGAATTTTATTTGAGAGAGTAGAAATATTATGGTTTTCAGTTGAGTTTAGGAGCATATAATAAAGAATATCAATCATTATTTCATAATTGTCGAGATATCGTCTTAATGGCAAATGGTTGGTTATAATATCTTGCTGGTGACGTATCATCTCATCAATTAAAAATTGCGGTTCATCTGGCTCTACTACAAAATCAGCACCAAGTGAACCAATTTCTATATCTCTCCAACAGAATACACATTGATGATTACAAAAAGGTAAAGAAGGTGTATTTTGTAGGCACCTATGACTTTTTATGCCAAAAACACCTTTATAACAATTTCTATTATCTCTTCCGGTCATTAATCTTTGCTCTAACCAATGACATGGTTTAATGAAAGAATGTTTGTTTTTACCAATAATTCTATATGTTGTTTTTGTATATTTTTCAACAAATTCATTTGTTATTTTGTTATCAATGATAAAACGAGTATTCATATAAGTATCCTTTCAATTCTAATTTTTCCGAGTAATAATAAATAAATCAATTAAAGCAAGATATTAAATTTATTCTTACAAAATATAAGTAGTTCAGTAATTAGGAAGGTACTTTTAAATTATAATTAAAAAGATTTGAACTCTTTTTATTTACTTGCTAAAAATTTAATAAAAATAATCCCGCTTCAAAGGATAATTTAAAATTGAACTCGATTTGAAGTTTTAATATTGGAAAAATTTTTATTAATTTTAAATAGAATAAGATATAGTTTATTCATATTTAACAAATAATCATTAATTTTAAAATGCTAAATAAAATAAAAAGTGAATTATTAAATCTTGGACTAAAGTTTATTAGCGTCGATGAGAAATTAGTAAGGATGACCTTAGAAACTAGCCCTACTAATGTAAACGAGATTGTTATTCTTCCTGCTGTAAAATTAGTAATGAAAAAAATTTTACTAAAGCTTCAAAATAAAAGGAATTACGGTAGAGTTTATAATGGGACTCTAAACGATATAAAAGTCAGTGTAATTCGTTCTCTCATGGGAGCTCCTAATTGTGCAATAACAATGGAGTGTCTAAATAGATGTAAAACTAAAGCAGTAATAAGAATTGACTTATGTGGTGGAATTGAAAGTGAAGCAATTCCGATTAATGTGGGGAACATTTTAATCCCCAAATTAGCTTATTGTGATGATGGTACTAGCCCACAATATATTAGAAAATTTCCTTCATTGATTAATGAATTAGAATCTATTTCTAATCCATTAGCTAGATTTCAAAACGTTGTTGCGGGTAATCATACAATTTTTATATCTAAACCCGATGAATCATTAAGAGAATTATGTTTTACCAAAGGGGTTTCCCTTTTACCAAATAAAGTTAAAGAGATTGACTTATGGACTACTGATGCTTTATTTTGCGAAACTTTAGAATTTATAAGAGCGTTGAGATCTATAAATGTACATGGTATAGACATGGAATCTTCCATATTATTCTTATTAGGGAAATTGTTTAACTTAAAAACTGCCTCAATTCTCTCTGTATCAGATTTACCTGGTCATCCGAAATATGATTTCCTTAATTCAAATGAAATTCATCCTGATATGGAAAATGGCATTGATAACCTGATAGATTTATTAATTAAAATATTGCCAAGAGTACAACAATTAATTTAATTAAAGTCCTCGTAATAATCTAGAAAAATCAGGTTCCTTAAAAAATTTATTATACATCTTTAATATTTCAATATTTACTAAATGTAATTTCTTGCCTGCTTGATTTTTTGTTGTTTTTACAAGGTTTAATTCTTTTAATTTATTAATGTGATATTGAATCGTGCCTGAATAAATATCAAGTGCTTCTCCGATGGCAGATATAGTTATCGATTCATCTTTGAAAAATTCTTCAATAATTCTCGGGATTAGAGGATTTAAAAAAATTATTTTATATTTATCATGATTTTCTGGAACATCAATTGCGAAATAATGAAGAGTTTTGCCAATTCTTTTTGATCTAATAAGTTTAAATCTTTCTAAAGTCATAATATGTTTTAAAAAGGGTGTTCGGGTTATTTTTAACTCTTTTTCAACTCTATCATCTCTAGCATGAATTCCAGGATTATCTTCAATAAATTTTAAGATATTCATTAATTTTTTATTGCCTAAAATTTCTGATTTTGTCCTTCTCTCATTGGTAACAATCCAATTTTTTTCTTCCAAACTTCGAATTGCGAGAAAAATTTCTTCTTTACTATATCCCTTCTTATAAGAGAGTTTTGCTATACTTTTTGCATATAATTTTTCAATTATAGGGTATTTTTGTATTTGAGCTTCTGACTCGATTTCAAATTCAGCATCATAGCGCTTCAACTTTAATATTTGCTTTGCGATTTCTAATATGTCTTTTTCAATTTCTAACAATTCTTCGGTAATTGGTGCCTTTACTTTTTCTTTCTCAGTTTCTACTTCTAAAGGAGTGAAATCTACACGCCTAAATGAACTTTCCTCTAACAAATCTTCTTCTTCGATTTCCTTTGTTTCTCTCCTTTTTTCTAGTGACATTTTTAGGCGTTTTCCTCTAAAAATTGTATAAATCTTATTTGTTCTTCAGCATCCATATATTTTAGTTGCTCCACAATTTTATCATAATGTTTAGGTTTAATATTTGGGAGCTTACGGATTCTTTCTATTAACTTTTTAGGTATTTCTTTATAAAGATTAACTAATGCTTCGATATATTTAACTTGCTCCTTTTTCGTTAAAAAGACTAATTCCTCCAATAATTCCCTTTTCTCTTTTTTGGGAATTTTTAACTCAATTATCTGTTGTCTTAAATCCTTGGATAAGACAGTAAAAATTTTTGAGAAGTATTGTTTTACTAATTTTTTGTCCTTCTCATCTTTTACTGGTAATAAGGATTCATGAAGTTTTAATTCATATTCTTCTTCCTTTCTTTCTTTCTCTTTTTTATATTTCTTTTTATCTTCTCTCTCAATTCTTTCTAATTCTTCTTTTACATCCTTTTGTTGTTCGATTTCTAAAGGTAATTTTTCAAGTGGAGTTACTGGTGGTTCAGAAGGTTTTTCAAACTCGACTTCTTTTTCTTCAGGAATAGCTCTTTCTAATTCTTCAATTGATCTATATGAAGGAGGATAATAAGCGGGTTTTTCTTCTTCAGGAATAACTTCTTTAATTTCAGTAGGCTTACCAAAAGATAAGATAACTAAAAGAACTCCTTTTAATAAAATAAAAATTCCTGCAGCAAAAAATAATGTACCAAGGATTCCACGAATAATTACAGTAATTCCATTATGTATTTTGAATTCATCTTTCTCCTTAATTTTTTTTTTTGACCGGGAGTCTATTATAATTGCTATTAATGCTATTATTAATAAGATAATTAAGATAAACATTGGAGCGGAAATTTCAATATTAAAAGGATATGGGATCTTTATAACTTTAAAATCATTTTTATTTAGGTGAATTCCCCCTAAATAAGCCCCAAATATCCCTAATAATATAATCAAAAACCCAGCTTTAGCTGAAAAGTAATTCAATGAATTTTTAATAAATAACCCATAATCATA
>JBHLNY010000270.1:0-4630 GCA_048941065.1 Promethearchaeota archaeon | reverse complement strand
GGCGCGGTAATCAGTTCCCAGGGCAGGTTCAGGATGGTCTCGTCCACGTCGAGCAGGATGGCGGTGGGCGTGATGGCCTGCAGGACCTTGGCTCCTTCCGGTCCCACGAACGTATCGTACAGCAGCGTGCCCAGTTCCTGGATCCGATCACGTGCTTTCTCGGGCGTGAGTGCCAGGTTGAGACTCCACAGGAGCAGGTCGTGGGTTGCGTCCAGGAGCAGCTTTTCCGTCGTTGAGTCCACGGTGACGTTTTGCTGCCACGTGATCCCGGTTCCCTCCTCGTGGATGGCCATCAGGAACTCAAGCACCTGGCCCGGCCGGGGCAGATCCCGGCTGTAGCGGGCGATGGAGATGTGGATCACGCGCGGCATGAATTCCCGGCCTGCGCCGTAGGTTCCAAACATGTTCTCAAACCTCCCCTCGCGTCTGCCAGCTCCTATCTCGTACGTTCCCCTTTTGCCCCCGTGATCTTGTTTGCAGTTCGATCAGCCGGCGGAGGCGTCCGATTTAGCTGAGCAAGCTTTCCTGGATCACCTCGGCCACGCCCTTGGTGAGATTGGGGAAAGCGAGTTCCTTGTAGCCGATATAGTCATAGCCCGCGTATACCAGAACCGTGAGCAAGGCGATCTGGATACTGGCTACCACGACAAGCACCTGCGGGAGCTTGATCAGCTTGGCCAGGCCGATGACATCCTCCAGCGTATTCATTCGCCCCGCCAGAACGGCGAACTTGTCTGATACCACAGCCACTGCGTCCGTGGTCTCGCCGATCTCGTCCACCTGGGCCGTGGTCCTGGTCAACCACTCTGCAAGTTCTTCTTTGAAGGCATCTATTCGGTACAGCTTATCCACCAGGATCTCGAGCAGATCGACCTTTCCCTCTTCCTTGATCTTTTCCAGCCATTCCTTGACCTTCTGGCGCGCTTGGTCTTCCGCATCCTTGCCTAGCAATGCCATGATCTTGTCGTACACGTTGAGCAGCGTCTTGGTGGCCACAGCCACGGCGCGCGTGACAAGTAAGCCTGCGCCTTCCTTGACGGCTTCCAGCTTTTCCGCAATGTCTTTGTGCAGCAGCGCCGCCCCCTCGATGACCGCCGTCCACTCGGTGTTCACGATCAGGTCAAAGGCGATGTCGCAGCCCAACTCGCGTACTTGTTGCGTGATGGCACCAGTGGACGTGACCGCGGTTTGCTGGAGGGCCGTCTTGGCAGCGGCCACTGTGGCTGGCACCATCACGGCAGCGCGACGCGGGCGGGCTTCCGGAACCAGTCCCCGGGAAACGGGCATCGCCATCGATCTCTCCAGGGCGTTGACGGCGTCGCGCAGGGCTGTCCCGCGCACTGCGCGTGTCACAGGTGCGGGAGGAGCTGCTTCCTCCCCCTCGGCGATCTGCAGGAGCTCGGAAGCCACCTGTAGTTCCGCCGCCGCCTGGGCGATCAGTTGACCGCTGATGCCCTCGCGAAGGGTGGGATCCGGCGCCTCCAGATAATCTCTGGACAGCGCGACCATGCTGGCCGACACATCGGCGATCTCGTCTGCTCGCTCGATCAACGTCTCGGCGGCGATGCCACTGGCGCCGCGGGTAGTCACCTGGCTCGGAGCAGGCGGCGCATCCCGCAAGGCGCGGAACCCGATCAGGTAGTCCTGGGCTGCCTCTTCATACGAACCGTACGTTTTGGTTTCCATAGCAAGATGCTCCTCCAACTTGAACGATTGAGTACTGGTGCACTACAATCCGCTGGTTCCAATGGATTCGGGTCATGGCTGATGACTGCTAGTCCTAGATCTCGTCGAGTATAACGCCCTTAACATCACCGGAGACTGTGCCAAGGTCCTGGTCTACATGCAATCTGGCACCTCTATCCACCGTACCAAGCTGAGCACCTACCAGGGTTCCGTCAACGACGAGTACTCGCTGTTCTACCGAAAACCCTCCTCTGACCCGCTTTGCCGTTATGCCAACCACACTGCCACTCTTTGAGATTTGCTCGACCGTCTGGTGGATAACCCTGCGAAATCGCTCGGCGGTCGCCCCCGCACGCGCCATGCGCTCGGGGAACAAGGCACCATCGGGTAAGCGGCTGTACAGGACGGGCACGCCCCACTCCACATTGACCAGTTGGTCGGGTTCGGTACTTGTGACCTGTAACATGGCCAACCGGCCAAGAGCCACAGCCTCGTCCATCGCTAGCCCGCTCGCCAGCGCGCCGTAGAATGCCTCGCTAAACGCGATCAACTGGACATCGATGACCTCGTATTGCATGGCGATGATCGCCGGGACCTCGCCCGCGGCGAGGGCACCTGCCACGCTATCCCAGGGATAGCGCGCGTCGCGAGCCCCAGAGTGGCATGCGCCCAACACGGCCAGCCGTACGCCAACGCCTTGCAGTATCATGGCCAGATCGGTGGCGCGCAGCCGGGCTTCCCTTCTGGTCTCTTTGTCTGCGACCAGAAGCAGCACTCCTTCTTCCTTCATCATGCCGCCGGAGGTGAATCTGTCGTGCTTTTTCTCGGTAGTGCCATGTCCGGCAAAGTGGAAAATGTGGGTCCCTTTGGGCAGCTTCCTGGCGAGCTCATCCGGGGTCACGTCCATCAGCACCGGATCAACCCTGATGCGCACTCCATCCACGTTGAAATCATGCACTGCTTCTTTGATGTTGGCGACTTCCTTATCCAGTTGGAGTTCTCGTTGTCCTTCGGACAAGGCGGCGGCGATGGCCATGCGCACGTCGGTAAGGTCGTCTGATGCTCTTCCAGGGACTGGATGCGGATGGGGCAGGGGCTCATGGCGTACCAAAGAAATGCGCGGATTCAGCGCAAGAAAGCCGTGCATGCCATCCGGGCCTCCCTGCAGATTGACGAACGCATATTCCCAGGGCCATTGCTTCAGGCTGTGGTCGGCGATGATCAAGCGTAGCCGCACTCCGCCATCTGTTCCGGCATGATCGTAGGCATATTTGAAACGCTCGCGGATCGTGCCTTCAGGCAGCAGACAGTTGGCCAGTTTCTTGCCAAGCTTGGCCAGTGAGCGCCAGGTGATCTGCTTGCTTGCCAGGTATGCCAGCAAGTCGAGTGGAGGACTCTCTTCGGCCAGCACCGTCACGGGGCTGACGGTCTCGCCCACCTCTGGTGTAGGCAGCAGGGCTACCTGACATGCGCCTTGTCCATCAGATGCGCGCGTAAGATATAACTTGAAATCGATATACTCCCGCCGTTTCATGGCACTTCTCCTCTAGGTTTGGTACAGAACCAGCGAATACCGGTGGGCGGCACGACTCTTGAGACGTAGTCCTCTACAGGAGCACTCTGCCGCACCAGTGTGACCCCAGTCGAGTGCAGCGCTACCTCTCACGTTTCGGCAAGCTGTGAAAGTATCTGACAGAGATGATCATAACTTCTTAGCAAGGTCAGAGCATCCTCTCAGTAGCCCGCCCACTGTCGGGGCGGACAGTTCTTTCGACAAGAAACTTTTGGTATGCACTGTGATATTTCAACACGGCTCTCAAGTTTCTTAGCAGTCCCGGCAGAGGCCTATGAGAAGATCTGCCTCTTCTTATTCGCTTGACGCCCTTCCAGCTGCGGGTGCTGAGGATATCCACCGTCGTCGATCAGGAAACCCAAGCGCGTGTGCAGCTGTCGGTAGGTGATTTCGTAGTTGGCGGCTCGAATGGCCTGCAACGCAAAGTAGGTCATTGCACCATGATACACGCCGCCAATCAGCGCATCGTAGGAGTATTCTTTGTCCGTGCAGCCACTGAGCAGGATCTCCTTCATCTTGGACTCGGGATATTTCACCCTCGTCTTCGGCCGCGCTTTCCACGGGTTCTGCAGCACAACGTCGCCGCGTAGGGCCGGACTCAGGAACCGTACACGGCGGTCATCGGGCGTCCTCAGGCCTGGAATCACCTCCGCTAACAGCACTCGAGTGACCGTGCCAGAGAAGCACGAGTCGGAGATGACGGTGAGACGCACGCCTTTCGCCAAGTTCGCAAACAGTTCGCGCAGCTCATCATCCACCAACAAGTTGTCTGCGCAATCGTACGGACAGATGGCTTCGTCGTACATCGGCTCATCACCGCTGGTGTCGGCCACGTATGTTCCGTGCGACGAATTCGTGAAGACCAGTACATCTCCCGCTTTTGCGCCAGCCAGCAAGTTCTCCAGCCCGGCTATGATCTTCGCTTTGGTAGCTTTCGAATCAATGATGAGGTTAACATCTGCACTGGGAAAGTCGTAGTGACTGACTAACAGATCGGCCCAGGCTCTGGCATCGTTGACGCAACCGTTGAGATCGCTGTCGTCGTACGGATAGTCGTTGATGCCAACACAGAACGCTTTCTTGGCCATGATTCACCCTCCTGATTGGCGAATGCGCACATTCGGCGTGTTATCGAGATCGCGGCCGAAATGGCGCTGCTTGAAATATCCATGTTCATGGGTAACGCTGCACTTGACTGGGGTCATACTGGTGCTGCTGGGCGCTTTTGAACTTGGTGCGGTGGAATGGTTCAGGAACTTGGTTACCGCAAGGTGTCTGCGATGATGCGGACCGCTTCCTCGTTGTCCCAATAATGGTGGGCCGCCGGGAAGTCTTCGCTGACCTCCACAAAGTCGTCGTGCAAGTCATAGG
>JBHLNY010000269.1:0-4637 GCA_048941065.1 Promethearchaeota archaeon | reverse complement strand
AATAAGATACGAAAGAAGAAAATGAAAAAAGAAGTTAAACAAATTTATGTGTAAAATCAGAAGCTAAAAATTGAATTAGTCTTAAATTTATATTAAAGAATAAATTAAGGGAAAAGAGGTTGAAGATGTGGTTTCTTAAAATTATTATAAGAATATCTAATTTTGCTGTTTCTTTGCTATCAACTGTTCTTTCAAGGCGTTTAAACTTTTAAGTTCATTTTCCAATATTTTTATATCTCTTTCCCAAATAGGTTTAATTTTTAAAGAACTACTATCATATATCTCTTTATAAAGATTCAAAAAATTTCTAAAAGATCTAATATGTGCCTCCACTTCTTTAAGTTCCCATTCTGGTAGAACTTCTTCTGAATCTGGATCAATTATAGACCTTTTATAAAAAAATGCGATGATTGATAATATTATAACTACAAATAACAGTCCATTTAAAAGGTACGCAATTTTTCCCTCGGCATGAGACATCTGTAGTAAGAGCAGCGGTATAGTTAAAATTATTGCTCCTGCTAAACTTAATTTCTTATTTTTCATTGGTCTCCAGGAATAATATAACTAATTTCATATATATAATTAATGGAGAATTACAGGATATACACCTCTATAATTACGCTATATCAGGTTAATTTCTCATATACGATAAAGGATGGATTGACTGGAGCTTATAAATAGAAATCCTTCTCGCAAATTAAACCAAAACTAAATTTTTAAAGCCCTTTGATTTAAATAGTTGGAATTGCATGATTATTATAGAGAGAAAAGAGATGAGTAAAAATGTGTGAAAAATGTAATAACACAGGAAAAATTAGGTTCTACCGAAGTGATCTTGAGGAATTTGATGAAATTGAATGTGAATGCAATCAAACTCATCCTGAAATAGTCATAATCACTTCAAAGTAAATAAGAAAATATTAAAGGAATTTTACTAAAGCTTTTTTTAGGAATCAAAATATCTCTTTTTCTTTAAATAGGTTGAGAAATATTGCATATCAACTAAATATTTATAATAATAAAAAATGACCGATACACACAATTATAGTTTTTTTGGACAATCCACAGGGTTATTCCTCAATAGTCCCTTTAAAAGTGATCCCTCCGTATTTATCACTTGTATTAAAAAGAAGCACGATGGAACATGGGAAAAAACTTCTAAAGGAGAAGGGAAAAAAATAAGTCTTAATTTAGAGGAGATTGTTATGATTTTAGAAGTTTTGAAGGGTAAAAGTGAATCATGGAATATCTATCATCAATACCAAGACGAGAAAACATCAATTGCTATAAAATGGGAAACAGAAAAAAGAGAAAGGCTGTGGATTAACATTGGAACGTATAATAAAATGCTCACATTCCCTCAAATTGTTATTCTTCGAAAATTATTAAAACATATATTAAAGGAGAAAATTAAGTTTGCGACAATTCCTAAAAAAGAAAAAAAATCTGATCTTTCTGATAAAAGTAATAATAAACCTACCACCCCCAAAGAATTTTTTGAGAAAAATCCTAATGAAAATAATCTATTTGTCAGTGAACAAGTAAATAGCGAGAATGAAACAAACAATATAACAGGCAAAATTATTAGAGAAACGGAACATGCTCTTCTGATTCAACATCATGGAGAGGAAGAGATATGGACCCCCAAATCGATAATTCGATCTCAATATCAGTCGAATGTGAAGGAAAACCAATCATTTTTAATTGATACTTGGTTCTTGAAAAAAAATAAAATTATAAATTAAGTCAAGAAAAAAGTACTAACCCATTCCATGAGATTTAATAAGAACTCAGTTTTTTTTTGAGAGTGTATCTACTAAATCTATTAGGTGGTTTTTGCCCTCAATAATTCTTTTAACATCTTGTTCAAAAGATTTTAAAAGCTTTAGCTTATCTTGAACAGGTAAAGTGAAATGTCCTGTAAATTTCTCAATAAACCTCTTTTTAATTTTTTTTAATATTGGTTCTATAATTTCAAACTTTGCATTTGGTTTAGTTTTCAGAATAAAGATATAGCTAGTTAATTTTTCCTTAATTAAAAAAAACTTATTTTTATCTATAGCAACTTTTTTAATTTCATCCTCTCCAATATTTTTTGCTACTGAGAGTAAAGCATAGACAAAATGAGATAGTAAAGCAGAATCAACTTCAGAATTTCCTTGAACGTAATTATTATAACTGAAGATAGTTGCTCCAGAGCTATCAATAATGTAAATCCACACTATTTCATTCATTTTGTAAAACTTTATTTTATAACTTCGTATGATAAAATTTAGTTTTATAGAACTTTATTCTATAAAGTTGGTTGGTATTATTTATTTTAATTTTATTAGTCATTCTTTTAAATTTAAACTAATGGGTTGAAAGATTTTTCTGGAAATCAAATTGAATATTACTTTAGTGATTTCAGGGTCGAACTTTTGATTAGGCATTAGAAATGTTGTATAGAAATAATTTAAATTGGTTTGTTCCATAATTTCTTTCGCTTTTTCTACTACTGATTTTTCTAGAGTATTAAGTTTAACTTTCTTAGAGAGAACAATCGTTAATGGAGAGGCAAATGAAACATTCAGATGCATTTCAATCAACTCCCTTATCCCTGCAAATTGAGTAACTTGACCTCCTTTAAACTCTCGAAGTAGATCTCCATATTTTTCCTCAATATCTTTTGCCAAATTCGTGATCAAATTTGTAAATTCTTCTGAAGGTTTGTCTGACATAATAATTATTAACCTAAAATCTTTAGATTCATTCATTAAAATAATTGAATCTTGATAATCTAGAGTTAAAGTCTCAGACTTTCTATAAGAGCCAACCAATTCAACCCCAAAGTTTCGTATAGCATCTAAAAATCCTGAAATTAAGCTTGGATCCATAGATTTTCCTGCAAAAGTTTGTTCATATACATTAACTCCCGATTTAATATCTGAGACCATCAGATAATTTAAACTGAGGATATCCTTAAATTTATTAGATAATCTTTTAAGTTTTGTCTCAATTCTTCTCTTATTTCTTTTGCTTATTTGATAGACAGCTAAACTCCCACCAATTAATATTCCCCCTATAATAACTGATAAAATTAATATGAGATTTATATCAGAAAGATGTGGAGAAGGTTGAGAAGATGAAGAACTTGGAACTATGGTGAATACTTGAGATTTAACGCTAGCATCATTATAATTATTCCAATAAATATAAGCTGTCCAATTGCCAAGAGAAGCAGTTGATGTGATATTGAAAGAATACAAAGTTTCATCTGAAGTTACAGGTATTATTCTGTAATCCAATTCTGCTCCATGTTCGTTATAAAGTTTGAAAGTAAAATTTCCTTCTCTAATAGGAGCAATAGCCGAAAATATTAATTCTTGACCTAATTGAAATTCGGTCCCCCTGCTAAGATCTAAAATAAAATCAATTTTAGGTGATTTCGCAGTAATTTCCCAGTTATTATCATCATTAATTGTATCATTCAATATATACAATAAATTTCCATTAATCACGATATTTTCAGATGCTGTAATATCTATATTATCCTTGTATACAATTAAATTATACCAATTATTTGGTAATTCAATTTTAATAGAATAATTATAGTTACATCTATTAATATCAGGAAGAATTTTCCAGAAATTATCTTCTTTTTCTGTTATATTAACAAAAGCATTAGATAAGTATTGATTTTTCAATTTAAGATCAGAACTTAAGTTAAAGAGGAATCTATTAGGGGTTATAGGAATATGCAAAATCTCATCGTTAGGAGAAAAATCAATACCTGATAGTGTAAGATGACCTGAACCGATATAGATACTATTTAGGATTTTATGATAATTTCCGTTAATTTCAGCAGTCATATTAAACTCTTCAGGATAAATATCCTTTTTCTTAATTTCTTGAACTAATTTATATAAAAATGGTGATCCTTGAATACCATTTACCCAACCAGTTCCATAATTTTCTGATCTGTATAAATCTGGATTATTAGGATTAAAATCATTATAATACCAATGATATTCTCCTGTGGCATGTACAAATCCTTCCATTACTAAAAAATAATTACCTTTAGAAAGCCTTATGGGGGATGTAAAGTTTTGATAATTCCATCCATCAACTATTGTACAATTTAAATCTACATATCCATAGATAGTACTATTTGGTGCATTAGTTGATGAATTGTAACCCCTTATTTGAACATATATCTCATCCAACGCATGGGTTTGAAACGTTTTTATATTAAGATATACACCAAAAATCGTGATAGTATCATTTACCTTAATTTGAGTGCCAAGCCCTTCTGTATTATGTTTATCTAAGAATAAATCATCCATAATAGGTATATCTTCAATTGCTTTTATTTCTCGCTTATAATATTCAATATTTGTAAAATTCAATTCTATATGTGTGATATTCCAAGTTGATGAGGGTAATTCTATATCTAAAGAACTTATATTATTTATTTTATCTTTTTGTTCTGAGAATTCAAAAATTTGGAAATTTAAAGGAATCATTAAAGAATTATTACTATTCACTCCAAATGAAAATTTGATATTACAAAATAGAATCAAAAATAAAATTGATAAAAAAAGAGTATTTATTCCAATTTTTTTATTCTTCTTTGAATTTCTTATATTCATTGT
>JBHLNY010000268.1:0-4715 GCA_048941065.1 Promethearchaeota archaeon | reverse complement strand
CAACATGTAGTAATTACTGATACAAGTGGTGTCACTGCCTCTGCTTTGGACATCGCTAGAATTTCATCAAATTATTTTGATGGTATAATCGATGAAGTTCGCCTCTCCAATGTGGTTCGCTCCGCATTTTGGATTGCTACGGAATACAATAACCAAGAAGATCCCGGTAGTTTCTTCTCTGTTGGAGGGGAAGAGACTCCATTTACTGATCTTCAAGTTAATGCTATTGATTTATATGGTAATCCAATACCAAATGTGAATATTTCTATGTACGAAAATGATAATTTAATAAGAACCGATATCGCAGATGAGAATGGAAGCGTTATATTTGAAGACTTAATTTCCATAGAAGAGAAATATAACTTTACAGTATTCATGACTTCAAATATAGCACCATATTACACTATAGAAATTAATAGTACATCTGAAGGGATCCTAATAGGTGGAGCATCTCAAGTTATTAATTTAATTTGTAATGTAAGTAGAAATATCTTTAATGTAGTAGATTTAGATGGAATTCCCGTTGATTCCGGATGGATAATAGTTGGTAATAGCTCAAACCAAATTCAGAATTGTACAATTAATAATGTAGGACAAGCTACATTTCGGTGGTTAGATATTATTCCTTATGATTATAATTATACAATTTGGTATCATGATCTTAATTACAATCCAAATAAGATTATTTTAGGATCTGGAGATATAATTGCCCCAAATTCCGATGTAAATGTAACTGTGCCCTTAACCACAGTTAATTTTACAGTTTTAACTCATGATGCCCCAATTACACCTCTAGATGGTGCAAAATTAATATTAGACAACCTTAACTCCGGTCAAAGTATAGTAAATTTAACCACAGATATAAACGGAACAGCAACACTTAGATGGGTCGATTCTTCTTTTATAAGTTCAAATTATTCTCTAATGGTAAGCTTTTATGGACAGTTATGGGATTTTGAAATACCGGAACTTATGACTGGAAGAGTAGGAATAACAAATTTTACTGTAACGACTAGCACTGCTTATACAATACAAATTCATTTTGCTCCAACTGTGCTAGAAGAATTGGAAACACAGCTAGTATCTTTAAATCCAACAGATTATATTGAAGCTGAATGGGGAACGAAAATAAAGTTAAGGGCTTTATTTAACGTTACAAAAGTACCTGCTGGATTTGAAAATTTAACAGGACCCACGTATGCAGATTCAATATCAATCCAAATTTTGGATGAAGGAGAAACCCTTATTCAGTCTGTAATGATGTTTAAAGAGGATGATTATATTGGAACACACCACGGAGTGGTCGAAACGGATAATTTAGAAAGTAAACCTGGCTATATACTCAAAATAGTAGCTCAAAAATCTGGATATGTTTTACCTCTAGATATTATAATTATACTAAACATTTTTAAAAATAATTTAAGATTAAACCAGTCACAAAACGATGATTCACCCCAATCTGTGTATTGGCAGGAAAGTATTGACTTGTCAGTAAAACCTTATGGTATAATATCTGAGAGTTTTACTTTAGATTATAATATTTATAATTATACTGATCATACATTTGAGTTTTCAATTCCAGAAATCAAGGACCATTGGAATTTATCGCAGATTACTTTTAATATTTATAATATATCATGGAATGCTTTACCCGATGACATCAATATTACTATTACTTTGAATGGTTATGGAATCTACAGTATTTTCAATACGAGTAATCATAATGGTCATAATTATGCTCTCGGCACATGGACAGGAATTGAACTCGATATAGATAAATCTAGTCTTACTGGGGATAATAATTTTGAATTTAGTATTGGAGGTTCATTTAATGGACCAATAGATATTATAGCTGATGCTGTTTTTATTAGAGACAAAATTAATGTTCAATATTCAAGGTTCAACATAACAGAGGTGATATCTCTTTTACCACCAGGAAATGGATGGGCAATAAAAAATATTACTTTTGAACTCTATAATTGTTATAATACTTCTAATTGGAGTGAAGTAGATCCATTGAATGATATTAATTTAAATATATCTACAAATGAAGGAATTAAGTATCCATTAGACTCAGGAAGTTCAGGATTGGGAAAGTTAAACATACATGATCGAATAATTTACCCTTTAGATAACCAGTTCTTATTTACTATAGAAGCTAATCCAGATATTATGTTTGATGTTACCATAAAAGTTGAATACATCCAAGAATTGTATCAAAATCAATATCTAGAACTTTTTAGTTTGTCAATTACAGAAGAAAGTTTTAATAAAGGAGGAACTCTGCACGTCAATTTGATGGAGACCGAGTGGATTGAGGATTATGCAAGATTAGAAATTGATGGAATAACTGATTACTTACTTCCATCAGAATTAGCAATGAATATCACAATAAATGGACAAGAATATAGTATTAATGATGTAATTCCAGGAGAAGGAATTTTTTCATTAGAAAGTTTTGATAGAAATACAATATACTCTGCTTTTATAGAAACGAATCAGCTAGTTAGTTTCAATCTTTTATTCACAGTAAAATATTCTAGAGTTGTATATTATGAAACTAAAGGAATAGTTACCTATTATGTAAAACAAGAACCTGGAATATCTGGAATAGTCCAATATTACGAGGAGTTGGGATATTATATGCAATCTATTGATACCTCCTTATTGGATGCTGAGGACTATAGGATAAACTTCACAATAGTTAAAGATCATTATAAATCCGCATCAAAGATTTTGGATTTAAGTGTAGAAAGTCGTTTAACCTTGCTTAACGGATCCTCAGGATTCTATACTACTCCAGCTTATATATTTATTAAAGACGCAGTCAATTTTACATTTTTATACACTGATGCAGTGAAAGGTATTAAAATTACGGATTTAACATCCCAAAATTATATATGGGAGAGGAGAGAGGGAGTAATTGTAATTGATAGTGGTCAAGGAACTTTAATCACCACTGCCGATAATTTTTATGTCTTAGACCTTGATACAGAAAATTTACCGGTTGGAACATATGTCATAATAGTTACATTAGGTAAAAAAAATTACGAATACAGATATGCTATTTTTACTTTAATTATTGAAAAAAGAAATTTTGACATTTCGTTAAGCGATAATTTTAAAAATAATAAAGTAAGCGTTAAACAGGGAAAAAGTGTAACAATTGAAATAGAATTAAAAGATAATGGGAATCCTGTATTAAATGCCACTATTTTATTAAAAATAGGAGGAAAAGAATATGAGTTTGATTATTTAGAAAATGGTACCTATATTCTTTATTTTGACACTGGAGGTATTAATGCTTTCTTTACTTCTAAAACTCTCAACGGGATAATTAATATTTCTAAGGAAGATTACCTTTCTGTTGAATTTACAATTACAATAGTCGTAGAGATGGAGGAAATCTTCCCAGGCATGCCAACCTTTTACTTCTTATTAATTGTTTCGGCTGTAGTTGTTTTCGTTGGCAGTATTGTAACATATCGGGTTTATAAACATGCTCGAATACCTGAATTTGTCAAAAAAGTTAGATCGGTAAAAAAAGCTATTAAAGGAGAGGATAATATTTCAGACTCACTTATGTATCGCAGTAAAGAGGTGTTTATTGGAGAAATAGTAAAAAATAAATGGGAAAAACTTAAGATTCCTTTAGAAAACATAGTAGGGTCCTATCTGGATAAGGTACAGAAGATATCAAAAGTCAAAAGGAATATTTCCATTTTAGGTAAAGTACATGATCAAAAACCGATTGGTTTAGCATTAATGAGATGGAATGAGAGAATTGGTACCGAAATTTTAGCTAAATATCCTGAGGATATGAATATATCAAGTAAAACGTTGATGCAAGTGTATAGTACTCATGAATATAGTGGAGAGAAAGGAATTATTACTTTGATGGACGGCTCTTTAAATATTATATCGTATTATACAGGACCCGAAACAGGATACTATTTCCTTTTAATTTTAAATATAGATGATGATCCAGATGTCTATGAAGGAGGGATGGCAGACATTTTACATATTATTATACAAAATCTTGAAGAAGAGGCTTACTTACAGTTGATGCCTTCACTTTTTCATCGATTATCGGTCTATCCAACATTTAATGAAGAGCAATTATATATATTCGACTATAGCGATGATATTAAACGTATGATTATAAACATCTTAAGAGATACAGGAGTAGTAGCTAGATCTGAATTGGTGATCTGGCTTAAAGATACATATAAAGAAGGTTTTATTGACATAGATGCTGTATTGAGTGACTTAATGAAAAGAGGCATAATAAAACAGATTTCAGTTAAGGGTATGCCTTCTGAATTGATACTATTAACTATGGACATTTTTATGCTTCGTATACCTCCAACTGAGTTATTAGAGAATCCAGTGCAACGAGGATTACCAACTCACCTGGTGAAAAATTATCAAAATGAGGTAAAAAGATTCTTTAATGAATACCACCCAACAGAAGAGGATAATCTAAAAATTCTAAATGTTATATCTAAACCACAAGTTTATGAAACTCTAAAATTATTAAGAACAGCAATAGTAACGATGAGGGATCTTGAAAAACTTAGAAAAAAGGGTGTTGAAGACCTTTATGGAGTCTTAAAAATGCTTTGGGATAATGAGATAATTAAAGTATTTCAAGATGAGAATAAAAACGAATACTATGCCCTACTTTCAGATTTCTATCTTGACAAAATATTTCC